>JAOUFA010000164.1 GCA_029858545.1 Betaproteobacteria bacterium | reverse complement strand
GCTCGTCGGCGACGTGCTATTCGCAGGATCGATCGGGAGGACGGATTTCCCGCGCGGCGATCTTGATACCCTGATCGGTTCAATTGCCGGGCGTTTGTGGGCGCTTGGCGACGACGTGACGTTCATCCCTGGGCATGGTCCGATTTCGACCTTTGGCGAGGAGCGTTCCAGCAATCCGTTCGTATCCGACGGCGCACTGCGGTCGGGTGAGGCCGTTTCGCGTCGCGCTCGCGACGCGTAGCGCACGCCTTCTCGGGGATCCGTCAGACGCGGAAGATCGCCCGGCGGTCACGCGTGAAGGCAATGGTTTCCGCTTCGGTTTCCGAGCAGCTTCGCCCCAGGGCAATGCGCCCCGAGCCCTCCAGCATCAGTTCGCCGCGTAGGACGTGAATCTCCTCGCGCCCGTCCTGCGCGACATAGGTGCCGTTGATGCTGTGGTCGAAAAGATAGAAATGCGTGCGTTCCAGGCGCACGGTCATATGCCTGCGCGATGCGAATACATCGCCCACCACGAGATCGCATTCCTCGCCGCGGCCGACCACCAGCTTTGTTTGCCACACGTCGATCGACTCGCGCCAGTTCCCGAGCACGAGAACCAGGCTGCCCGTATCAGCCGGAATCATCTTCTTTGCGTTGATGTTGACGTTGGTCAGGCCGAAGTTGTCCTTGCCCCAGAGAACCTGGTAGACGACGGATTCCTGCGTACTACCCTTCAGTACGGCGCTGAACACGGCACGTACGGAAGGTTTGAGCGCGGGGGACAGGTTCTGCTCGGTCGCATCGGTGGTGAGGATCTGCTCGCCCTGCGCGGTCGCGGTCAGGTAGGCCGCGACGTTGACGGTATCGCCGAAAATGTCCTCGCCGTCGACCAGCACCGGCCCGTAATGCAACCCGATATGCACCGCGAGGGGGTGTCCGCCCGGCTTCATCGAGTTGATGCGCGTTTGCATCTCGATCGCCGCGAGCACGGCCTCGTCCGCGCCCGGGAAGACGCACATTACTTCGTCGCCGATGGTCTTGACCAGGCGGCCCTTGTGTTCAGGCAGCACACCGGCGAGGGCGGACAGGCACTCCCCAAGTGTCTGGCGCGCGACCGTGTCACCGAGTGCGCGGTAGATGCCCGTGCTGTCGGAGATGTCGGCGAACAATACCGCCATGGATTGTGTGTAGCGCGCCACGATGGTGGATCATAACCACTGATCCGGTAGCCGCACAAACTTTCAATCACATCCCGTGCCACAGGACCGGGTATCGCGGAATGCGAATCGCGATCCGCGCGCACCGGCCTCCACCAGGCAGGGGTAGGTGGGAATATGTCACGCTGGAGGGGTGCTCCGGGGACCTCGGAGTACCCTAGCGCCCCCTCGCAGCGGAGTTTTCCGGTTGCCCGCTCAGAACAAATGCACCAGCGTGGGGGCGAAAAATCCGATCAGGCAAAAGGCGATACCGATCGCCCCGAGTCCTGCTGATATCCATACCAGCGCCACGACGCCAGTGATGATCTCGGCAGAAGCGAGCACGATCGCGATTTGCACCGCGGCCGAGGCCATCTCGTACTGGTGATAGGCCGCCATCGCGTGGTCTCGTTTCTTCTGGGTTTGAATGGCGCGTGCCGCGAGTTCCTTGCGTCCCTCGCCCTTGTCGGGTTCCGACTCATAGCGTTCGGCCGTCTTCTTCCAGATCGCAGACTGCTTTTTCAGACTCTCGGGCGCCTTGTCGCCGTACTGCGCATCGGCGCTTTCGGCCGCGGTGCGTATCGCCGTTTGCCGGATCGACTTCGCCTGGTAAAAAGCCCACAGATTCGAGGCTTCGATGTTATAGCTGAGTGCGTTGGTTTGTGATGCTTTGCCAAGCGTTTCCGAGAACGCCAGTACCAGCGCCAGCACAGAGATCAACATCGCGATCTTCTTGTTGGCGGGGTCGACGTGGCCGTGCCCTGCTGACATGCTTCCTCCAGGAAATTTGGAAGATCGAATTCTAGCAGTCGGGCTCGGGTGCCCGGGACGCGCGGGAACCGGCCTGGCGGGGCGATTCGGGCGGTGCGGTTGCGCGCCGTACCCGCTACGGCAATCTTGCTAGGCGGGTCGACTCTCCAGAGCTTGACGCTGGTGCGCCTCGCGCGCGGTGGAGGAGCGCACCGCCTCGGTGAGGCCCTCGAGCTCGGCGGCGAGCACGCGCAGCAGATCGTCGAGAGTCAGGATGCCGACCAGGGTGCCGTCGCCGGCGACCACCGGCAGGCGGCGGGCGCCTCGGTCCCGCATCATCTCAACCGCCTCGAAGACTCCGTCATATTCGTCGACCACCGCAAGCTCCGAAGTCATCACGTCGCCCACCCGGAGCGCTTCGGGCCGAACCCCGGGAGCGGCGACCACCGCGACGACGATATCGCGATCGGTGAGGATTCCCAGCGGGCGCCGCGCGCCTTCCTTCCGGTCAACAACGACGAGCGCGCCGACATGGTTGTCGCGCATCATCTGCGCGGCGGTGCGCAGATCGGTGCCGGGTTCCGCGACGACGATGATGCGGCTGCAAAAATCGCGTACTTTCATGAAGGCCTCCTTGCGCCATCAGCGTAGCGCCGACTGCGAGAGGCACGTTGACCGAAGTCAATCGCGGGGCAGCTGCTTGCGGGGGCGATTGCGCAAGTCGTTCTTGGCGCCGGCCATCGCATGCGGCGTGCTCTGCCGCCGTCGGAATTGCGAGAACAGCGCCGGTGCCCAGCCGCGTGCGGCGAGCAGCAGCGTGATCGCGGGGCGCTCGCTGGTCGGCGTGGACGAGTCGTTCGCGCGCATTTCGGCGAAGTCCGCGGCGACGCGGCGCAGTCGCTCCATCAGCGCCGCGACCGATGCCGGCGCCAGCGCGCCGTTGGCGAGCACGAGGAATTCGTTCTCGCCCGCGAACGCGGATTCGAAGAAGTCGCCGCTCATATGCTGCTTGAAGAAGCGCTGTATCGGTCCGTCCGGGATCCAGGAGAATGCCTCGCTCACCAACGGACGATAGCGGTTGTTCGGCAGAAGATCGATGAACCTGAGTCGGTCGAGGCGCGCGAGCAACTGGATACATTCGGTCGCGCCGAAGTTGTAGTAGGACACGATGTCCTGGAACTTCCAGTGGTTGAGCACCAGCAGCGCGATCAGCATCAATTTCGGATTGGCGACGAACTCCCTTTCCTGCTCGATACTCAGACGCGAAATGACCGCCTGGCGGGTCGACGCGCTGCGCGCGAGGTCGGTGAATTCCATTCCGAGCAGCTGACAGATCCGATCGATGCGCTCGAGGGTGAAGTCCTGCCGGGAAAAGAGGCGCTTCACGCTGGGCTCGCTCAAGCCGAGATGGCGGGCGACCTGCGCATAGGTGATGTCGCGCGCGCGCAACTCGCGCTTGAGCGCATCGACGAGGGCGATCGAGTGGGCCATGGCGACTCGGTCAGCCCGGTGCGTACGCCCGCCGGGCTGGAAGTTCACTGGCCATCGATGTTGGAGTGAACCTGGCCGGAATCATCGCCCCCCCCCTTTCACCGCGCGAATCCTGCGCGATGTTAGCATTGAGTACGCTCTCTCGTTGCATGGGCGACGCGGCGCCAGCCCGGGTATGGCGCCGACGAGGGCGGCGGCATTTCCGAGGGGATAGAATGAAGCCTCCGTATCGCGCCGATCAGGTCGGCAGCCTGCTGCGGCCCGCCGAGTTGACCGAGGCACGCGCCCGGCACAGGCGCGGCGAACTTTCCGCGGCCGAATTGCGCGCGGCTGAAGACCAGGCGATTCGCGCGGTCGTCGGCAGACAGGAAGCGATCGGTATACAGAGCATTACCGACGGTGAATTCCGCCGCGACTGGTGGCACCTTGATTTTCTCGCGCAGTTCTCGGGCGTGACGTTGAAGGAGAATTCCGGGCCGAAGTTCGGCGCGCGCCACGAGCAGCCACCGATCGCCACCGTGACGGGAAAGATTCGCTGCGAGCGGCCGGTGATGGCCGCCGATTTCGCCTTCCTCAAGTCGGTGACCCGGTGTACGCCGAAAATGACGATTCCCTCGCCCTCGATGCTGCACCTGCGGGGCGGGCGCGCGGCGATCTCGTGCGAGGTCTACCCCGAACTGGAGGAGTTCTGGAGCGATGTCGCAGCGGCCTATCGCACGGCGATCGCCGATTTCGCTGCGCTGGGTTGCCGTTATCTGCAACTCGACGACATCACCTTCGCCTACCTGTGCGACCCGAAGATCCGCGACACCTGTCGCGCGAACGGCGACGATCCCGATGAGTTGCCGGGCCGCTACGCGAGCGTGATCAATGCTGCGCTCCACGACCGGCCGAAGGACATGGTGGTGACGATGCACACCTGCCGCGGCAACTTCAATAGCGCCTGGGTGGCCGAGGGCGGCTACGAACCTGTCGCCGAGGCGATGTTCTCGACCGAGGTGGATGCTTTCTTCATGGAGTTTGACAATGAGCGCTCGGGCGGCTTCGCCCCGCTGCGTCTGCTGCCGCGCGGCAAGAAGGTGGTGCTCGGTCTGGTGACGACCAAGCTGGGCGATTTGGAATCGAAGGACCTGCTCAAACGCCGCATCGATGAAGCGGCGCGATACCTGCCCCTGGAGAGTCTTTGCCTTTCGCCGCAGTGCGGTTTCGCGAGCACCCATCACGGCAACCAGATCTCGCAGGATGACCAGTGGCGCAAACTGGCGCGCGTGGTCGAAGTGGCGCGGGAAGTTTGGGCTTGAAGCGCGTCGCGCAAGCGATTGTCATGACCGAATCCGGTCCGGTGGCTGGCATTGACGGCGCGGCGCGCGTATTCAAGGGCATACCCTATGCCGCGCCGCCGGTGGGGGAGTTGCGCTGGCGTGCGCCGCAACCGCTCGAGGCGTGGCGCGAGCCGCGCGATGCAGGCGAATTCGGCATCGATCCTTTACAGGCGCCGGCCCCCTGGTTGCGCGGGGCGGGAATCGGCGAGGACTGTCTGACTCTTAGCGTCTGGACGCCCGTCGCGGCGGAAACCGGGTCGTTGCCGGTGATGGTCTGGTTCTATGGAGGGGGCTTCACACTGGGATCGAGTTCCGACCTGCGTTCCGACGGCGCGGCGCTTGCGCGCCGCGGCGTGGTGGTCGTCGCGATCAATTATCGGCTCGGTGTGGCGGGCTGGCTCGCACATCCCGGGCTGAGCGCCGGGTCCACCGAGTCTGCTTCCGGAAACTATGGATTGCTCGATCAGATCGCTGCGCTTGGCTGGGTGAAGCGCAACATCGCGGCCTTTGGCGGCGATCCGGAGCGCGTGACCGCGTTCGGTGTCTCGGCCGGCGCGGCTTGCATTTCGCTGCTGCTGACCTCGCCGCTGGCCGAGGGACTGTTCCAGCAGGCGATCCTGCAAAGTCCGGGCTCGCTACGTCGCCTCGCCACGCTCGCCGAAGCCGAGCGCGGAGCGGTACGGGTATTCGGCGACGATCCTGTCGCGCTGCGCCGTGCTCCGCCGCAAGCGTTGCTCGAATCCGCGCGTCTTTTCGGCGCGCCCTTTGCGGATTTGGATGCGCCGCGGCTGCTGCGTCCGATCGTCGATGGCTGGGCGTTGCAGGGCGACGAAGAGGAGGCCTGGCGGCAGGGCAGTGCGCGCGCGCTGCCGATGCTGATCGGCAGCAACGTCGAGGAGGGCGCGTTTTTTCTCGGCGCGCTACCGGCGAGGACGCTGGCGGGGTATCGCGCCTGGGTGGGGCGGAATTTCGGCGCGATGGCCGATGAGGCACTCGCGCTCTATCCGGTGGAGGACGACGCGGCGGTCGCGGTGCAATGGACGCGCCTGTTCGGCGATCACCAGTTCAACCGCTGCGTACGCCGGATCGCCGCGCTCAATGCGCTGCGCGAGCCGAGAACCTTTCGCTACCTTTTTGCGCAGCGGCCTGGCGCACGTACGGCGCCGCCAACGCACGCCGACGAAGTCGAATTCGTGTTCGGCACGCCCAACGCGACGCGCACGAACGCGGACCGAAAAGTATCGGACGCGATGCTCGGCGCCTGGGTGAGCTTCGCCACACACGGCGATCCGAATGGAGCGGGACTGCCGCGGTGGCCCGCGTATGAGGGCGAAGCCGACGGGTATCTGGAGTTCGGCGATTCTATCCAGCCGGGAAGCCGATGGCGGGCGCGGGAACTGACCTTCCTCGAGCGGCATTTCGAGGCGCAGCGAAGGGTGTCGCCGCAGCGGGGGGAGTCGCTTAGGGCGTGAGCACCGAATCCCACGCGATCCGGGCGAAGCCGGATTCGTGGAACCAGTCGATGCCGTGCCCGGGCGCGCGCGGCAATTCGACCGTCGCGAGCGCCGGGTCGCCGGGAAGCGCGATCGCACTGTCCTCGGCGAGACTCGCGGCGAGGGTTGCGCACCAGGCGATTTCCCAGGGGTGGGCGTGGGGCGCGAGAATCCGGCGCGGGTGCGCCTTGCGCAGCGCGTCGAGCGAGCCGATTTCCCAGGGGTCGGATGCTTCTCCGCAGGCGCGCAGCAGCGCGACCCGGCGCGGGCTTCCGCCGAGCAGTTGCCAGAGAGGCTGGTTTTGCTGCTTCGCCCAGGCGTCCCAGGCGGCCATGTCGCGTGCGGGGCGGGCATCGAGGTTCAGCGTGAAGCCCAGTCCCCGCGTGCCCTCGCTCGTTCGCACGCGCACCAGGAGCGCCTCGGCGCCCGAAGCGATACGCAGAGAATAGCTGTGGCTGTGGACGAGTTTGAGCGGCGCGGGCATGGGGTTAATTATGCACGGCGTGACGGATTGCGAAACAATCGGCATGCCCCCCGGAGGTGGGCCGAGGAAAGCGAGACTCGGCACGCGCGCTCTGCGAGAATCCGGCCTCGGGTAAGGGCGATCACCAGGGAGACAGACGGCAATGGGCGATTTCGCGGTCGGGCAGCCGGTCACACGCGTCGAGGACGAGCGGTTTCTCACCGGGCGCGGGAGTTTCCTTGGCGACTTCAATCTGGCGGGCCAGGCGCATATGGTGGTGCTGCGATCACCGCATGCGCATGCGGTGATCCGCGGCGTTGATGTCGCGACGGCGCGCGCGGCGCCGGGCGTACTGGGTGTATATAGTGCGACGGACCTGGACGACGATCTCGGCACGACCGCGGTGACGATCAAAAGGCAGCGTGCCGATGGCACGCCGATGTTCTGGCGCGCGCATCCCGGACTTGCGCGCGGGCGCGTACGCCACGTCGGCGATCCGGTGGCGATCGCGATCGCCGAGACCGCGGCGCAGGCACGCGATGCCGCGGAATTGATCGAAGTGGACTACGAACCGCTCGATTCGGTGACCGAACTGCGCGCCGCGCTCGAAGGCACCGGAGCACGCGTTTGGGACGAATGCCCGGACAATCTCTCGCACGTGCATGAAATGGGCGATCGCGCGGCCACCGACGCGGCCTTCGCGCGCGCGGCGCACGTGGTGCGTCGAAGCTATGCGGTGAGTCGGGTGCACGCGCAGTTCATCGAAACGCGCGGCGCGCTCGGCGCCTATGACCCGCTCACGGAGCGCTTTACCCTTTACTGCGATACGCAGACGCCGCACCGGGCGCGCGAAATCCTCGCGAAGAACGTGTTTCGCATTCCGGAGAGTCGGCTGCGGGTGACGGGCTTCGATATCGGCGGCAGTTTCGGGTCGAAGGGGCCGCAGGCACTCGAGCACCGGCTCGTGCTGTGGGCGGCGCGCCGCCTCGGCCGGCCGGTGAAGTGGCAGTCCGACCGCAGCGAGGCGTTGCTGGCCGATGAACATGGTCGCGACAACTTGCACGAGGCCGAGCTGGCGCTCGACGGCGAGGGACGCTTCATGGCGTTGCGCAATCACTGGATCGCCAACG
>JAOUFA010000163.1 GCA_029858545.1 Betaproteobacteria bacterium | reverse complement strand
CCGCTCCCGCCCTCTTCGGAATCGCCGCGCCGGAAGTCGGCGAGGGCGCGCAGCAGCAGATAGACCACCATCAACGCCGCGCTGATCGGCAGAATCCATCGGCTTGGCCAGACCGCGATGTATCCTCCGCCCGCCTCCCAGGCCTCGTTCATGCCGGTTTGCTGGATCGCCCGCAACGTGGTCTGCCAGGCGAACAAGGCCCCATACGATGCGGTCACCAGCTTGACCAGGATTCCCAGCCAGAAACCGAATCGCCGCGAGCCGATGCGAGAGAACAGATCGGCGGTGATGTGCAAGTCATTGCGCGCGACCCACGCCCAGGGCAGGAAGGCCACCGCAATCATGTACCAGGCGGCGACGATTTCGGTGGTGCCCACGAACGGCCGGTTGAAGGCGGCGCGGCCGCCCACGTCGACGCTGACGTGAAACATCAGCAGAAAACCGGCAACAAGCGAAATCCAGAACAGGGCCTGGATCGGCAGTTCGATCCAGCGGAGCAGTTTGTCTAGCATGGACAATCCGCGGGGCTGGGGCTCGCGGCCTTTCTTCATCAAGCAGCCGCCATGCCTCGCCGAGACATAACGGAATGCGGGATTTATGTCGGCCCCCGCATTTCGATCAATCGCGCCGCGCGCAAATGATCAAAATGGGGAGATTGGAAAGAGCCTTATGCGGCGAGGCGCCTGTTGTTCTCGGCGCCCGGACATCAGAACGTGTTCGGATCGACCTTGCTGTAGATCTCGCGCTCGATGGCCGCGGTGAACTTGTCGACGTCGCGGCCGATGCCCTTCGACAGCTTCGCCCACTTCTTCCGGTTGACGGCGTAGGCATCGATGATCGCTCCTGGATCCTTCACGCCGAATTTCTTCGCGTTCTCGATGTTGCGCTCGCGCTGAATCGCGTCGTACTTCGCCGCGATCGCATCGAATTGGTCGGGCGATTGGGCCTTGACGAGCACCAGGCCCTTGGTCTTGAGCAATTCGTTCAGCACAGTCTCCTCCTCGGCAATGAACTGTCCGATCGACAGCATCGCACTCATTTGCGCCGCGTACTTGATGTGCAGCTTCTTCTGTTCCAGCGTGAACTTGTTCCACACGTCGCGATTCATCATCAGGCCCACCGCCGGCCCGGTCATGCCGAGAGGCTGCATGGTCACCGACTTGACCACATCGGCATAGCCGAACACCTTGAGCCAACCGTGCGTGCCGAACTGGCAATCGAGGCCGCCGCGCTGCAACAGGCCCACCGCCTCGACAAGCGTCGCCGCGATCGGCACCGCCCCATACATCGACATCAGGTCGTTGTTGCCGCCGGTGGCACGCACGCGCTTGCCCTTGAGGTCCGCGAGCGAGGCGATCGGGCGGGTGCACGCGAGGTAATAGGGCCCCGCGACCCAGCCCGCGAGCGGCACCGCGTTGTTCCGCTTCATCTCGGCCAGGCACTCCGGGCAGTTGAGCGTCATCGTTTCCAGCGCCGCTCCGCTCGTCGCGACGTTGTCGTCGCCGAAAACGACGGTGCTGTAGATCGTATTCACCGCCGGGATCGTGCTCGGCACATAGCTCGCGATGCCGAACCCGGCCGCCATCACGCCATCCTGCACCGCCTGAAACGTGGTCTTCGGATTGGCGATCGCCCCGCCCGGGACGAGCTTCCATTTCACCGCGCCGTGCGTGTCCTTCTCGATCGCCGCGAAAATCTTCGGCAGCGCAACGCGATTGACGTACTCACCCGCGGGAATCCAGGATCCGTATACCAGTTCCTGCGCACTCGCACCGCGAATCGCTGCGGGACTCGCGAGCAGCGCGAGCATGGCAGCTGCGGCAAGGTTTCTGATCTTCATGTCGTCTCCTCCGGTTGAAATCGTTGTTGTAGGTTCTTCCTGTCAGGCGGCGCGCACCGAGCGGGCGCGCTGGATCGCCTCCCACACGCGCAGCGGCGTCGCCGGCATCTCGATCTGCTTCACGCCGAGCGGCGCGAGCGCGTCGAGCAGCGCGTTGATCACGGTCGACGGCGAGGCGGTCGTGCCCGCCTCACCGACCCCCTTGACGCCGAGCGGATTGGTCTTGCACGGCACTTCTTCGATCGCGCAGTTCAGCGTGGGGATGTCGTCGGCACGCGGCATCGCGTAATCCATGAAGCTGCCGGTCAGCAGCTGACCCGATTGCGGGTCGTAGCGCGCATGCTCGAGCAGCGCCTGGCCGATGCCCTGGCCGATGCCACCGTGCACCTGGCCCTCGATGATCATCGGATTGAGCGCGCGCCCCACGTCGGTGACGGTCGCGTAGCGATCGATCGTTACCGCGCCGGTCTCGGCATCGACTTCCAGCTCGCACACGTGGCTGCCGTTGGGATGGTTGGTCGGGTTGGTACCGAACGAGCCGCTCGCCTCGAGCCCGACACCGAGCTTGTCGGTAAGTCCCATTGGTGCATAGAACGCCTTCGCGACGTCGACCATCGAGATCTTCTTGTCGGTGCCGACAATGCAAAAGTTGCCTTCCTTGAACTCGATGTCGGCGACCGCGGACTCCATGATCGCGGCGGCCATTGGCTTCGCTTTCTCGACAATCGCGTCGGCGGCGATCTTCAGCGCATTGCCGCCGACGAGAGAGCTGCGCGACGCATAGCTGCCGCGGCCGAACGATACCTGCGCGGTATCGCCCTGGACGAACCGGATGCTCTCGAACGGCACGCCGAGCCATTCGGAGGCCATCTGCGCATAGACCGTCGCGTGGCCCTGGCCATGCGAGTGCGTTCCTGCGACCACGGTGAGCGAGCCGCCCGGATCGAAGCGCAGCTCCATTCTGTCGTTGAAGATGCCCGAGGGCTCGATGAAGTAACTCGCCGCACGGCCGCGCAGCCGGCCCTTCTTTTCGGAGGCCGCCTTGCGCGCGGCATAGCCGTTCCAGTCTGCCATTTCAAGCGCACGGTCAAAGACGCGCCGGAACTCGCCCGAATCGTAGTTATAGAAGGTTGGCGTCGGATACGGCATCTTCTCCGGCGCAATAAAGTTGCGCCGGCGCAGCTCTACGGGATCGATGCCGGCCTGGCGCGCGGCCTGCTCGACCAGGCGCTCGATCAGGTAGGCCGCTTCGGGGCGCCCAGCCCCGCGGTAGGGGCCCATCGGCGCGGTATTCGTGAACAGGCCCTGGGTCATCACGTGAATCGCCGGCACGTCATAGGCCTCCGGAATCAGGCGTATCGAGAAGGCGCCCACCACCATCGCGGGTCCGATGAAATACGCCCCCACCGCGGTGGTCGAGCGCGTGCGGATGCCGATAATCCTGCCTGCTTCGTCGAGCGCCATCTCGCCATGGTGCACGTGGTCGCGTCCGTGGGTGTCGGTGAGCATGGACTCGCTCCTCGTCGCCACCCACTTCACCGGGCGACCGACGCGGCGCGACGCCCACAGCACGAGCGCATCGTCGGGGAACGCGCCGCCCTTCATGCCGAAGCCGCCGCCCACATCGGGCGATACGACGCGAATCGAGTTCTCCGCCACATGGAAGATGTGCGACATCTCCATGCGGCAGCCGTGCGGGTTTTGCGAGCCGGTATAGAGCGTGAACTGCTGGTCGGCCGCGTTGTAGTCGCCGAGCGAACTGCGCGGCTCCATGCAGCTCGGCGCGAGGCGGTTGTTCTCGAGCCGCAACTTGACGACATGCTTCGCCTTGGCAAAGGCCGCATCGGTCGCGTCCTTGTTGCCAAACATGAGACCGTAGGCGACGTTGCCCTGCGGATTGTCGTCCCACACCTTGGGCGCGCCGTCCTTCGCCGCATCGTCGAGGTCAATCACCGCGGCTAGCTCGCTGTATTCCACCTCGACCAGTTCGGCCGCGTCGCGTGCCTGCTCGAGCGTTTCGGCCACCACGAAGGCGACGCGATCGCCCACGAAGCGCACTCGCTCGGCGGCGAGCACCGGTTGAAAGCTGCGGTGCCCCTTGGGCGCACCGACATCCTCGGGCATCAAATGCGCGGTGAAACTGCCCAGATGATCGGCCACCGCGTCGGCCCCCACGAGCACGCACAGCACCCCGGGTGCGGCCTTTGCGCGCGAGGCATCGACCCGCTTGATCGTCGCATGCGCATACGGCGAGAGCACGAGTGCTCCGTAGGCCTGGTGCGGCAGGCTGATGTCGTCGACGTAACGTCCGCGCCCGGTGAGAAAGCGCTGGTCTTCGACACGCCGGACGGCCTGCCCGATTCCGAACTTGTTCACTGTCTTTCCTCCTCCATTGCCTACCGCAGGGACGGACTCCGCCGCACACTCGCCGGGATGTCGCCGCGAAACGATAGCCGGAGTGACTTGCCCGCGCAACCTGTTTACGCGATAGTGCCGGCGGCTGCCTGCGAAAGACATTCTCGCCGCAGGATTTCGGAGAATTCCCGTGTCGACACGTACTACCCCCCCCTTTCGCGCCGATCATGTGGGCAGTTTGCTGCGTTCGCAAAAACTCAAGGACGCTCGCCTGGCCCATAAGGATGGGAGGCTGCCCGCGGCCCGGTTGCGGGAGATCGAGGACGCCGAAATCCGCCGCATCGTCGCGCGCCAGGAGGAGGTGGGACTGCAAGGGGTCACCGACGGCGAATTCCGCCGCGATTACTGGTATCTCGACTATATGTGGCAGGTCGGCGGAGTCGTGCGCGTCGACAGCGGCCATGTGCTGCGCTTTCGCACGAACGAGGGCAAGGTCGAGTCGCCCGTGCCGTCATTTCGCGTCGTCGCGCCGCTCAAATCGGAGAAAACGATCTTCGCCGAGGACTTCGGATTCCTGAAGTCGGTCGCGCAAGTCACGCCGAAGATGACCATTCCCTCGCCCAGCATGATGCATTTTCGCGGCCGGGCGATGGGCATCGACGAGAAGATCTATCCCGACATGGACCGCTACCGCGCCGACCTCGCCTCGGTCTACGCCGAACAGATCGCCGCACTGGGCGGGCTCGGCTGCCGCTACCTGCAGTTGGACGACACGAGCTGGGGGTTTGCGAGCGACAGCGCCTGGCGCAACACCAATCTCGCCGGCTACGAATCGTCCAAGGGTCTGCTGGACACCTATGCCGAGGTGGTCAACGCCGCGCTGGCACGCAAGCCAGCCGGAATGACGGTGTGCATGCATATCTGCCGCGGCAACTTCAAGTCGGCCTGGGCCGCCGAAGGCGGCTACGACGAGGTCGCCGACACGCTCTTCAACAAGGTGAAGGTCGACGCCTTCTTTCTCGAATACGACGACGCCCGCTCGGGCTCCTTCGCGCCGCTGCGACTGGTGCCGAAGGACAAGACGATCGTGCTGGGGCTGGTCACTTCGAAAACGCCGCGGCTGGAAAGGAAGGACGACCTCAAGCGCCGCATCGACGAAGCGGCCAAATTCATTCCGCTCGATCAACTGTGTCTCTCGCCGCAATGCGGATTTGCCTCGACCATCGAGGGCAACGAACTCAGCGAGGATGAACAGATGGCGAAACTCAAACTCGTCGTCGATACCGCGCGCGAGGTCTGGGGCGGATGAAACCGAACTTGCAGCGTCCGGCACCGCGGATCGCGGTCCCCGAACCCGAGCTCACACCGAAAGAGATGATCGCGCGCGCGGTCGCCTTGCGCGCCCGGCTGCGTGCCGAGCAGGATGAAGCCGACGAGCGCGGCTGCTACTCACCCTCGCTGCACGAGGAATTCGTCAAGGCCGGCTTCTACCGCTGCTCTCAGCCGCGCCTGTTCGGCGGCTACGAATTCGACCTTGCGACCTTCTACAAGGTCATGACCGAGATCTCCGCCGGCCATCCGGGCTCCGGCTGGTGCCTCGCGCTCGGTGCCTCGCATGCCTTTGAAATCGCCTCGCATTGGCCGGAGCCGGCGCAGCGCGATTTCTTCGCTCGGGACGGCCATTTCATCGCCCCGCACCGTGCCCCGCCGATGGGCACGCTCACTCCCGCGCCGGGCGGCTACTTCGTCGAAGGCACCTGGGACTACTGCTCGGGCGTTCCCTATGCGACCCACCTGATCGGCGGCGCATGGCTCAAGCGCGAGAATGCCGCGCCCGTCGTCGCGCATGCGGTCGTGCCGCGCAAGGACTTCACGATCCTCGACGACTGGGGCGGCGACAAGGTGATGGGCATGAAGGCAAGCGGCTCGAACAGCGTGCGCGTCGAAAAGGTGTTCATCCCCGAGTACCATGTCGGTTACCTCTCGCCGGGCCTGGCCTCGACTCCCGAGAGCATGGCCGATGGCACCCACGGCACGCGTTTGCACGGCAACCCGATGTACCTCGGCCGCCTCGCCGGACCGTTTCACGCCACGCTCATCGTGCCGGTGCTCGGCGCCGCGCGCGCGGCGCTCGACGAGTACGAGGAACTCATCCGCACGCGCAAGACCCTGTCGATGCCGCAGATGCCGCGCTTCGAACATTTCGACTACCAGCGCTCATGGGGCCAGGCGCTCACGCTGACCGATGCCGCCGAGGCGCTGATGATCAAGGGCTGCGAAATGTACGCCGACTACTGCGCGCGCTGGGCCGCCGACGGCACGCCGATCAGCGTGCAGGAGAACATGCGCCTGTGGGGCATGCTGCAGCACTCCGGGCGCATGGCCTGCGAGGCGGTCGAACTGCTCTTTCACACCGCGGGCTCGGCGCTCGCGCGCAAGGGGCAGAAGCTGCAACGCTATTTTCACGACGTCGCGATGTACCGCGGGCACAGCTCCTCGCAGCCGCTCAATTTCGCCTCGGGGCTGGCGCGGAACCACTTCGGGATGGCCTGGGGGATGTACGGGTTGTAGTTGTAAGTACGAAGCCTCGTCAAGGCGGCGCCACGGGCGCAATCCCTCGGCGCAACTGTAAAGTCGGCCCGGGATCAGGCGTGCACTTCCAATTTCGCCGCGGTCGCCGCCGCCCAGATGATGTGCGCTGTGGTCGTGGCCACGTAGAAGTTGCCGTCTGCGTCGAGCGCAATCCAGCCGAAGCGGGCGCGGCTCTTGTCCGCCTGCTGTTTCAGCATCCGGCTCGCCCGCGCGACGCCGATGCCGGTTTCGCGGAGGCTGCACAGATGGCTGGCGACCGCGAAGTCGACGATTTCCTCCCCGACCCCGGTGGCCGATACGGCACATGAGGAATTGGCATAGTTTGCGGCCACGGTAGGCGTGTCGGAGACGCGGTGCGGATATTCGAGCCCGCGTCCGCCGGTCGAAGTGGCGGCGGCCAGCCGACCCTTGCTGTCCAGCGCCACGGCGCCGACGGTGCCGAACTTTCCTTTGCCGGCACGCCGGAACTCGCGTTTCCGCTCGTCGGTATAGGGGCTGCGAAAGCGCAGTTGTTGCGATCGGGCGAACCTCGCCGCACCGGGCCCGGCCAGCACACGACTCCCGTCGGGCGGGTTGCGCAGCAGGCGCTCGGACAGGCGGATCGGATTTCTGACTCCCTCCACATTGACCGCGCCCGCGAATCGTCGTCGGCTGCCGTCCATCAGCGCGGCGCTCATGCGAATCTTGCCGTCGGCCTGGAGCTTGGATCCGCGGCCGGCATTGAACTGCGGATCGTCCTCCAGCATTTCCACCGCGAGCGCAACCGCCTTCAAGGCGCTGCTGCCGCGCTGCAGCGCCCGGTACACCGCATCGAGAATGCCCTTCAATGCCTGTTCGCGGGCGATCAGCCTGCGCCGATCGATCGTGCGCGAACTCCCGGCTCCGCCATGGATCACCAATACTGGAGCAACGCTCTTCGACATAATCCCCTCTCTTTCGCGGCGACACGCGGCCGCGTCGCTTCAGGCGATGCGGCCCCCGGTCTCGCGCAGATCGTCGCGCACGCGCAGCGCAACCTCGAGCGCGGTGCGCACGCCCTCGACCATGATCTCGAGCGGCAGGCAGGGCTGCTCCGGGCGGCGCGCCGCCTGCTCGGGCAATAGCGGCACATGCATGAATCCGCCGCGCGCGGCCAGCCG
>JAOUFA010000162.1 GCA_029858545.1 Betaproteobacteria bacterium | reverse complement strand
TACTATGACGACAAGCAGCAGCCGGTCGGCTACGCGCTCGACCTGTGCCTGAAGATCGCCGATGCGGTCAGGACGGAGCTGAAGCTGCAAAAGCTGGAAGTGAAATACCAGTTGGTCACTTCGGCGAATCGAATCCCGCTGGTGTCCAACGGCACCGTCGATATCGAGTGCGGCTCGACGACCAACAACCTCGAACGTCAGCAGCAGGTTTCTTTCGCGACGACGCATTTCGTCACCGCGAACCGGTTTGTCGCGAAGAAGTCCGCTAACCTGAAGGCGCTTGCCGACCTGCGCGGTAAGACAGTGGTGTCGACCGCGGGCACCACCAACCTCAAGCAGATCACGGCACTCAACGGCGAACAGGGGCTCGGCATGAGCATCATTTCGGCAAACGGGCATGCCGAGGCTTTTCTGATGGTCGAGACCGGGCGCGCCGCGGCTTTCTTCATGGACGATATTCTCCTCTACAGTCTGGTGGCGAACTCCAAGTCGCCGAACGACTATCTGATTTCCGACGAAAGCTACTCCGTGGAACCCTACGGCATCATGATGAGACGGGGCGATACCGCATTCAAGAGGATCGTCGACGGCGCGATCGGCGGCCTTTACCGGGACGGCGCGATCACGGTGGTCTACGACAAGTGGTTTCGCCAGCCGATTCCTCCCAGGGGGGTGAACCTCAATGTGCCGATGAGCGCCGCGTTGCGGAAGGTCATCGCGGCACCGACCGATTCGGGCGATCCCAAGGACTATCGGTAAGCGTCCTCGCGCGGTCCGGCCACGGCGGGCGATGGTCGCAAGTTTTCGGGCATCGACGTGAACTACCACTGGAATTGGGGTATCTACTGGCAGCTTGCGCCCGACGGCGGCGAGAATTATGGCGCCTTCCTGCTGGGCGGCCTCGGCTGGACCCTTGCGACCGCGATCGCGGCGTGGGTCATCGCCCTGGTATTGGGCACTGTGGTGGGTACCCTGCGCACGCTTCCGCAACACTGGGTGAACCGCGTTGGTGGCGCCTACGTCGAGGCGTTCCGCAACGTACCGCTGCTGGTACAGATGTTTCTCTGGTATTTCGTGCTCCCCGAGTTGCTGCCGAGTGCGATGGGCGAGGCGGTGAAGCAGATGCCACCTCCCTGGGCCTCGTATTTTCCCGCGGTGCTGTGCCTGGGCTTGTACACTTCGGCGCGGGTTGCCGAACAGGTGCGCGCGGGCATCCAATCGCTGTCGCGCGGGCAGACGCTCGCCTGCGCGGCGCTCGGCCTGAGTGTCGTGCAAAGCTACCGGCACGTGATTCTTCCGCTGACGGCGCGCATTATTCTCCCGCCGCTCACCTCGGAGTTCGTCAATATCGTGAAGAACAGTTCGGTGGCGCTGGCGATTTCGCTCATGGAGTTAACCGCGCGCACGCGCGCGATGCAGGAGTTCACCTTCCTGACCTTTGAAGCGTACAGCGCGGCGACGCTGCTCTACCTGTTCATCAATCTAGCGAGCGTACGGGCGATGGCCTGGATCGAGCGGCGCGCCCGTGTTGCGGGCATGATCACCGGCGGCCGCGCGACGCACCCGGTCTGAGAGCAGAGCGCGAGAATCCCGTGGGGAGCTTCGATTTCGACGTTATCGTGCGCTCGCTGCCTTATCTCTTCCGCGAAGGCATGATCTTCACGCTCACGCTTACTCTGATCGCGATGACCGGCGGAATCGCATTCGGCACGCTGCTGGCGATGATGCGCCTGTCGTCGCGCCGCGGACTCTCTGTTCTCGCCGGCGGCTATGTCGATCTGATGCGTTCCGTTCCGCTGGTGCTGGTGATTTTCTGGTTCTTCTTTCTCGTTCCCTGGATCGGCGGCTGGGTGCTGGGTGCCGCGCGACCGGTGCAAATCGGCGCGTTCGCTTCCGCGGCGATAACGTTCACGATGTTCGAAGCTGCGTATTACTGCGAAATCATGCGCGCGGGCATCCAGTCGATACGGCGCGGCCAGATCGACGCCTCGTACGCACTCGGTCTGGACTACCGCCGGACGATGACCCTTGTCGTGTTGCCGCAGGCGCTGCGCAACATGCTGCCGGTTCTCCTCACCCAGACGATCGTACTCTTTCAGGATACTTCACTGGTATACGTCATTTCGGCGACCGACTTTCTCGGTGCGGCGGCGAAGATCGCGAATCGTGACGGACGGCTGGTCGAGATGTATCTGTTCGTCGCCGTGGTGTACTTCGCTCTCAGCCTGGTCGCCTCGCACGGCGTGCGGCGCCTGCAGATCCGGCTTGCCGTGGCACGCTAGGGCCTGCCGTGATATCGATTCGCGGAGTAAGCAAGTGGTACGGTAGTAGCCAGGTGCTGGTCGATTGCACGACACGCGTGGCCAAGGGCGAAGTGGTGGTCGTGTGCGGGCCGTCGGGGAGCGGGAAGTCGACCCTTATCAAGTGCGTGAACGGCCTGGAACCTTTTCAGCAGGGTGAAATCCGGGTCGACGAGGTCTCGGTCGGAGATGCCGCGACGCATCTGCCTTCGCTGCGCGCGCGCATCGGCATGGTGTTTCAGCACTTTGAGCTGTTTCCGCATATGAACGTGCTGGGCAATCTCACGCTCGCGCAAGTGAAGGTGCTGGGCCGTACCCCGCAGGCAGCACGCGACAAGGCGCTGGGCCTGCTCGAGCGGGTGGGCTTGCGCGACTTTGCCGATCGCTTCCCGGGTCACCTGTCCGGAGGCCAGCAGCAGCGCGTGGCGATCGCGCGTGCGCTGTGCATGGACCCGGTGGCGATGCTTTTCGATGAGCCGACCTCGGCGCTCGACCCCGAGATGATCGGCGAGGTACTCGATGTGATGGTAACGCTCGCGCGCGAGGGCATGACCATGATGGTGGTCACCCACGAGATGGGATTCGCGCGGCGTGTTGCGCAGCGCGTGGTCTTCATGGATGGTGGGCGTATCGTCGAGGATGCCGCAACGGGCGATTTCTTTCGCGCACCGCGATCGGAGCGCGCGCGCCAGTTCCTGTCGCGCGTGCTGCGCGACTGAGCGCCACCGGTCAGAATTCGTACTCGGCCTGCATGCGGAGGGTGTGATCGGGAGTGGCGTTGCACGCAGCCAACAACCATGCTGCGTTGTAACGAATCTTTTGACAATTGCCGGGATCGATTTTGCCGAATCCCTGGGTGCCGAATTCGAACGCCGCTTGGTGGCGATACTCTACCTGCCACGGGTACCTCATCTCGGTCTTGCGCGCTGCACCAGACGGCAATTGAGCGCCGAAAGTGCGCTCGAACAGGATGTTGCAGTTGTACTGCATCCTGCCTGACTCGATTTGGATGAACGGGCCGATCTTGGATTCGTTCGAATCCGTCGTTTGGCCGGTGATCTCGATCCCGGTAATGAGGCGGAAGTCGATCGCGTACCGGCCAGTCTCGGTCAACTGGAACTTGTTTTCCCATTCGAAGGCGTCGAACTGGGTGAACTGGTCGGGCAGCCTGCGCCACTTGCCGTGCAGTTCGGTCCACCAATGCGGCGTGGCACCCCAGCCGAGACCCAGCGCCGCCGCTCTTTCCCGATCGCCGGCGCCATGCTTGGCGGTTCCCGCTTTGAAGTCGATTTCCTTCTCTCCGTACTCCACCACCGGCAGATACACATAGTCGGCAGGCCCGGCATGCGCGCCAGATACGGACGCGCACAAGCCAAGCGCCACGAGCGCTTTCTTCACGATGACGCCTTCTTGAGTGGATTAGAACGTCCTACGCGCGGAGGGGAAATCCCCCCGTACCAATTCAGGGCCCGTCGCCGAGCAGTCGGGACGGGCTTCTGACTAGGCTGGATGTGGCGGAGGCTTCGCCCATTTCATACCTGCGGCGATCGCGAGCAAGACCAGCACATAGCACAGCACCTGCGTGCCGGCGGGCCTCGCGACATAGCCGACCAGGCCGTGAAGCAGGATCCCCAATACCGAATCGCCGGGGAGGAGCGCCGAGGTATCCCAGAGCGGCTCGATGAGTGCCGGCACGAGATTCGCCTGAATCAGAAATCCGGCGGCCTGCGATGCCATGCCGGCCGCGAGAAACAGGACCAGCGTCGCGGTCACCGTAAAGAACCAGCGCAATGGGATGCGGAGCAGCCCCGCGTAGAGCAGCCATCCGACCAGCGCACCCGAAGCAACACCCATCGCACCGCCTGCAAGGATGGCATGAAGGCCAACCTGCCCGGAAACCGTGACGCCGTAGAGAAAGAGCACGGTCTCCGTGCCCTCGCGCAGCACAGCCAGGGCGACGACCCCCAATAGCACACGCAGCGCCAATTTGCCGTCGTGCACCGCGTCACCGACGCTTCGCGCTTGCGCGGCGAGCTGTTTGCCGTGCGATACGATCCACACGTTGTGCCAGGCAAGCATCAGCACCGCGATGCCGAGGACAATCGCGTTGAACAGTTCCTGACCGATGCCGTTGGCGAGCTCCGCGATCGCGTCCGTGCCAAGCGCGAACAGGATCGAACCGAGCAGCCCGACGATGATCCCGCCTGCCAGCCAGGCAGCTCGACCGGGCGTCGCACGGGTGGCCGCAGCCAGAATTCCGACGACAAGCGCCGCCTCCAGGACTTCGCGAAAGACAATCAATGCGGTACCGAGCATGATGAAACGCTACTCCGCGATCAGCGTGCCGCGCGCGGTGGCTTGGTTGAATTCGCCGAAAAATGGATAGCGGCCGGGCTTCAGCGGTCCGACGAATATCGTCGCCTTCGATCCGGCCGGGATGATTTTCTCGCGATTGAGTTCGTGGCTTTCGAACTCTTCGGCGCTCGCGTCCTGGTTGTCGATCACCAGTTTGATCTTCTGCCCGGCCGGTACGCGCAACTCGGTCGGCACGAAACGATGGTTGCGAAGCGTCAGCTTGTACTCGGGTTCGGCAGCGGGAACATGAGCGGAAGCGAGAAGGAGAGCCACCGCAACGCAAAGAGCAGGCAAACTCTTGTAGGACGTGAATGTGTGTGTCATCAGTGGTTGGAGGTTATTGGGTTATTGGGTTATTAGGTTATTCGGGTGGGCCCAGGGATTTAAATGAGAACCGTTCTCAGATAGTATGCTTGCCCAGCATCGCTGTCAATGCCTGCACTATTCCCCGAAATTCTTAGGGGGATGCGGTTGAACCGCCCCACAACTCGCGCTTGGCGTGGAATGACCGATCCCGCGCCAAGCTGCTGATTCATTACAAGCATTCCCTTCTCAACGCGTCAGCGGGGCAACAGTTTTTCGCGCAAGTTTTCCGGAATGGGGTAATCGGGATAGCGCTTGCGAAACTGTCGGAGACCCTCGTCCGCTTCCTTGCTACGTCCCTCGTCGCGCAGTTGAACGATCCGCGCCAGCCAGCGCTCCGGAGTTTCGCGTGGAGAGGCTTCAGACAAAGTTGCTTGGTCCGCGGTGGAGACAGGCTCCGAAATGGGCGCCGCCCGGGCGAAATCCCGTTTCGCCGACGGGGCAAGGGTGACTGGGGCCGAGTTGCCCGGCGATGCCGGCAATAGCGCCGGGGCCGCCGCGCTCGGCACCTCAGCCGTGGAGGCGACAACGCCCGTCGCCACTTCACGGGCCGGTTTTTCCGCGAACGGCTCCCCTGCCCGCGGCGCGGAATCCGCGCGCGTGGCTGCCGCGCGCCGCCCACGCTCACGCAAATCCTCCGAAGACGGCGGGTTCGCTGCAATCTCGCTCACGGCCCGCGATTCCCGCGGCTCAGACACCCCCGTCGAGGACGGCACATGCCCAATCACCGGCTCCTGCTTCTTCAGCAGTTCCGCGGATTCTCCCGTTAGCTCCGACTCGGGCCGCTCGCGCAGCTGCGTTGTCACCAGCACCGAGAGAACCAGGACCGCGGCGAGCGATACGGGGACCCGCCACACGCGCCACCCCGGCCGCACGGAGCGCGGCCGTTCGCCAACGGCGCGTTTGGCGGCGGCCAGAATCGCCTCGTCAATCGCGCCCGCCGGTTCGACCCGATCGATCTCGCGATAGCGCCGCGACAGCGCGATCTCTTCGTCGCGTTCAGGCGCCATCCATCGCCTCGCGCAATTTCGCCATCGCGTACCGCAACCGGCTCTTGGCGGCTTCCTCGTCGATCCCGGTGACCTGGGCAATCTCGGCAAGCGACAGGCCCGCTTCCTCGCGCAGCAGAAAGGCAGCGCGCTGAGCATCCGGCAAGGCTTCAAGCGCGGCGAGGAAACGGGTGAGATCCTGGCGTGCCTGAGCCTGCCGTGCGGGGTCGCTCGCCGCGCCCGCCGAGACATTTTCCGGCGGGTCGTCCGGATCATCGAGCGACACCGTGACGGGTGCCTTTTTGCGCCAGTGGTCGACAAGCCGGTTGTGCGCGATCGTGTAGAGCCAGGTCGCAAAGCGCGCCTGCGGCGCGTAGCGGGCACGCGCATCGATCACGCGCATCCAGGTGTCCTGAAAGAGTTCTTCCGCACTGCCCCGTTCCTTCACGCTACGCAACACGAAGCGATACAGCCCACCCCGGTGCCGGGCGTACAGCGTCTCGAACGCGCCGGCATCGCCGCTCCGATAGGCAAGCATGAGCTGTTCGTCGGATACCTCCATGCACCGCCAGTTTAACCTCGGCGCGCGAATTCGCCCGCTTCGCGCTACGAGGCGGGAGCCCGGCGCGCCTGCGGGTCCGCAACAAATCCTGGAAACGGATTGGGCAGACGCGGCGTGGCCTCACGGATGACCCCGCGTGCGATGAGATTGGGGCGGCTGTCGTAGTACAGCGTGATGGTTTCCGCCGGGGCCTGGTCGGCGCGCTCGAATTCGACATAGCGTGCCGGTGAGGTCTCGCGCCGCCCGTGGCCGGTACCGAGTCGCGCCGCGTCCTCGTAGTTTCCGCCGGATGCTGCGTCCGCGCTCGCGCGTGCGTCGCCCGCCGCCCCCGCCGAAGCCCGTTCCTTGCGCGATTCGGCCTGCGAGAGTGGCGCGATGCCCACGGGAGGCAGCGGTGCAAACGGTTTCTTGCGAAACAGCGCAATGCCGATCACCCCCACTTCGCCCGGACGGCCGGTGCGCGCCGCGTACGAGTCGGGCAGCGCCGTGAAGTAGAACGCGGCGGTCTGAGCGAGGCTCTTGCGCCAGCCGGCGATGTCGAGCCTGCGCAACGCTGCAAGCAGGTAGCCGCTCTGGGCCGGGTTTGCCGTCTCCCCGGTAATCACGTTCACGCCGTCAATCGAAACCACCGCGAGCAGCTCCTCATTGCCGCGGTTGCGCAGGCTGACACGATATTCGTTGCCCGGTTTGCCGGCGATCCATGCGCGGCCCTCGTGCCAGTGCACAGGGAGTTGCCGCCCTTCACTGCGGTCATAGACCGTTACTTGCGCGATCCTGCCGACCGCGCAGGCCGGGGTGGCGATCGCTGCTGCCCAGATCGCTGCAAGAAGCATTATCGATTTCATGGTATCTCCTCGATCAAACGGGGCCATCGGAATGGCAAGCCCTATATCGGGTGAAACGATCGGGAAGCGAAAAAGGGTCAAGGAGCGGTAAGCGAGCGAGGAAAACTCGCGTAAAATCCGCGCCTCGTTTCGAGCCCCTGTGACACAAGACGATGACCACCAGACCGGTACGCATACCCGTGAAGAGCGCCCCCGCAAAAAAGAAGGGCCCCAAACCCCAGTATGACTGCACAAAGTGTCCCGGCTATTGCTGCACCTACACCCTGATCGAAATCGGCAAGCGCGACATCGCGCGCCTTGCCAAGCATTTTGGCCTCAGCTACCAGCAGGCCGAAACGCGCTTCACCAAATACGATAAGAATGAGAAAGCGCGCGCGCTGCGCCACCAGAAGGACCGGATCTTCAAGTCGATCTGCATGTTTTTCGACAAGAAGAAGCGCCAATGCACGGTCTATGACGTCCGTCCGGGCGTGTGCCGCGACTACCCGCCCGATACCCCGCGCTGCGGCTACTA
>JAOUFA010000161.1 GCA_029858545.1 Betaproteobacteria bacterium | reverse complement strand
GACGGGCTGTACGCGGCGAGCGCGAGCGGCTTGCCCTCGGCGCTGCGCACTTCCACGGTGTCGCCCGATTGCGGGTCGCCCTGCACGCGCTCGACCGCTCCCGAGAAGATCCACGGGTGCCGCCGCCTGAGCGATTTGTCGCGGCCCGCCTTGAGGATGATCGACGCTTTCATTTCTTCCTTGCACGGGGATGCGCCGCGTCGTAGACCTTCGCGAGCGCCAGGTAATCGAGGTGGGTATACACCTGGGTGGTCGAAATGCTCGCGTGGCCGAGCATCTCCTGCACCGCGCGCAGATCCTGCGAGGATTGCAGCACATGCGTCGCGAACGAGTGGCGCAGCATGTGCGGATGGAGTCCCGCATCGAGCCCGTGGCGGCGCGCCCAGGCCTTGAGCCGGAGGTTGACCACGCTCGGCGCGATGCGCCGGCCGCGCGCGCCGACAAACAGCGCCTTCTCGCCGGGCGCGGCGAGTTGCGCGCGCACGCCCAACCAGACCCGCAGCGCCCCGAGCGCGCTCGAGCCGACCGGCACGCTGCGCGTCTTGCTGCCCTTGCCGGTCACCGTCACCTCGCCCTGCGCGAGATCGAGTTTCCCGTCGCCCACTTCGAGCGCGATGAGTTCGGCAAGCCGCAACCCGGAAGAATAGAACAACTCGAACATCGCCCGATCACGCAGCAGTTCGACGCCGGCGTCGCCCCCGCCTTCGAACAGGCGCTGCGCCTGCTCGACCGAGAGCGCCTGGGGCAGGCCGCGCGGCGCCTTGGGCGCGCGCACGCCCTGGCAGGGATTCGCGCCGAATCCGCGATGGCGCGCCAGCCAGTGGAACAGTCCGCGCCAGGCCGAGAGTTCGGCGGCAATCGAACGCGGCGCGAGCCCCGCGGCGTGCAGCTGCGCGACCAGGCGGCGCACCTGGCGGGCATCGAGGTCCGCCAGCCGGCCGGCGCCGAGCAACTCAAGCAGGCGCGCGAGGCCGCGCGCGTAGTTCCTCAGCGAGGTCGCGGCGAGGCGTCGCTGGTGGCGCAGGGTGTCGAGGTAGGCTTCGACCAGCGCGAGGTCCGCGTGCGCGGCGCGCGCGGACCTTTCGGGAGCGGGGTTGCGACGCGGCCGGGTCACCGCGACTCCCGTCAGGGGCGCGCGGACAACGCCGCGGCGCACAGCTCGCCGATGCGGCGCAGGTAGAGGGTGCCCATTTCGGGGAAGAAGCGCTGCGGGTCCTCGCTACCGAGCACCAGAATGCCGAAGATCCGGGTCTCGCCCAGCGGCACGATCGCGAGCGAGCGCACGTGCGCGGCGGCTTCGCCGAACAGCTCGGCGAACGGGTTTCCCGCCGCGGGTCCGCACTGCGGCGCGCCGAGGGTGAACGCGGCATGGCGCTGCGCCTCGCTCACCGCCTGGGTCTCCGGACCTTCGCTCTTCACGGTGCGATCCCAGATACGCAGCGCGACATGCGGCACCGCGAAATCCTCGTGCAGGTTGAAGTACAGCGCCTGGGCGAGTGCCTGGAAATCGGGCGCCCCGGCGATCGCCACCGCGAGACGATGCGTCTTTTCGCTGATGGCGTCGTTCTCCTCGCCGAACTGGATCAGCTCGCCGAGCTTGCCCTCCAGCATCTTGGCCTTGTCGCGCAGCGTGACCATCTGGCGTTCGGCAAGCGAAATCGCCCGCCCGCCGTAGGGATGCGGCACATACACCGCTTCGAGCAGTTCGGGATGCCGGTCGAAGAACTGCGGGTGCGTCTTCAGGTAATGGGCGACGTCTTTTTCTTCCATGGGAACCACGCTGCACCCCCGCATGCGGAAGGCGATTGAACCGGGAACGCTATACCTCGATGCTGCCCTCGAACACGACACGCGCGGGGCCCTTCATCCAGACCGCATTGTCGCCGCCCGCCCATGCCACGGTCAACGTTCCTCCGCGCGCCGCGACCGTCACCGGCGAATCGACCAGGCCGCGCAGGATACCCGACACCACCGCGGCGCAGGCGCCGGTGCCGCAGGCGAGGGTCTCGCCCGCGCCGCGCTCCCAGACGCGCAGCGCGATGCGGTTGCGGTCGAGCACCTGCATGTAACCCGCATTGACACGGCGCGGGAAACGGCTGTGATGCTCGATCAGCGGACCTTGCGTGCTCACCGGTGCGCGATCGACGTCGGCCACCACCTGCACCGCGTGCGGGTTGCCCATCGACAGGACCGCCACCTCGATCTCCTCGCCGGCGACCTCGATCCTTTGCAGCAGGCCCGGCCGCGCGGCCGCGAATGGCACGCGCGCGAGCTCCAGCACGGGCGGACCCATGTTCACCGACACCTCGCCGTCGGCCTCGAGGCGCGGAACGATCACCCCTGCCAGGGTCTCGACGCCGATCTCGCGCTGTTGCGTCAGCCCCTTGTCGATCACGAAGCGCACGAAGCAGCGCGCGCCGTTGCCGCATTGCTCGACCTCGCCGCCGTCGGCGTTGAAGATGCGATAGCGGAAGTCGGCCGCTCCGGCGGGTCGTTCGACGACGAGAATCTGGTCGCAGCCGACGCCGAAGTGGCGATCGGCGAGCCGGCGCAGCTGTTCGGCGGACAAATCGAACGGCGTGCGCGTGCAATCGAGCACGACGAAATCGTTGCCCGCGCCCTCCATTTTCGTGAATGCGATGCGCCTCATGGCGCAATCATCAGGCTGCGATATTCGATCGCAATGCAGCGATCCATGACGACCCGCATCCCCGCGGCCTGCGCGCGCGCGGCGGCTTCCTGGTTGACGATTCCCTGCTGGATCCAGATCGCCGGCAGGCCGAGCGCAATACACTGCTCGACGATGGGGCCGATCTCGTCGGCGGCGCGAAACACGTCGACGATGTCGGGCTTCACGGGAAGCTCGGCGAGGCTCGCGTAGGCACGCTCGCCGAGCACCTCGGCAAGCGCCGGCCGCACCGGAATCACGCGATAGCCCCAGCCCTGCAGGTGGCGCGCGATCCGGTGGCTCGGTCGTGAGGGTCTGGGCGACAGACCCACCACGGCGATCGTCTTCGCGCACGCGAGCAGCGCGCGGATTTCTTCGGACGAGGGATTCTGGAACGACATGCGGTCGACGCGTACGCGAGGCTGGGGCTAGGAGTAATAGCACGCTTTGCCGGATTGGGCGATCGGTGCGCGCGGACGCGCACGCCGCAACCGCGCGATCCGCTTCACGGCTTCGCTCCGCCGGGCGGCGGCTCGGCGCCGCGCGGTCGCTTGTAGCGGTTGTAGCCCCAGAGATACTGACCCGGATCGCGGCCGAGCATCGATTCGATCGCGCGATTGATGCGCCGCACCGGGCTTTCGCCCGCCAGCGACTCGGGCAATGGCGTAATGTGCAGCACGTAACCGCGCCCCGCGCGCAGACGCTCGGCGCTCACCACCAGCCCCACGGTATCGGGCCGCCCGATCAGCTTCGCCGCGAGGGTCATCGTGTACGCGGGGCGACCGAAGAACTCGACCCACTCGCCATCGCCCACTCCCGGAACCTGGTCAGGGAGAATACCCACCGTTTCGCGGCGCTTGAGCGCGGCGACCAGGTCGCGCACCCCGCTGTAGTCGGCGCGCGCCAGGCGCATCGTGCCCTTGACGCGCCCCTCGATCATCAGCGGCTCGATCCAGCGCAGCTTGGGCGGCCGGTACAGCGCCGTCAGCGGCGCGAATTCTGCGAGCGCATGACCGACGATCTCGAAACAGCCGTAGTGCGGCGCGAGATAGACGATGCCCTGCCCGCGCGCGCGCGCCTCGCGGACGTACTGCTCGCCGACGACGCCCCGCATCCGCCGCAGGGTCACCTCGCGCGCCCGCAGCCAGATCGCCGGCAATTCGGCGAACATCCTGCCCGCCGACTCGATCGCCTCGCGCCGCAGACGCGGGTCGTGGTAACCCGCTTGCGCGAGATTTCCGCGCAGATAGCGCCGGTACGACGGCGATGCGAGATAGGCTGCCCATCCGAGAAGAGCGCCCAGCGCATGCAGCACGCGCAACGGCACGCGTGCATACAGTCCCAGCACGCCGCGCAACACCCGCGGGCCGATTGTTGAATTTCGGCCGTAAGGCGCCCGATCTTTGATATCCTCCACGGTTCTTTTCGCGGTACGCAGGCCGCCGGTCGGCAGGGTTATTGTTCCAACGTCTATGACTACCAGAGAGGCATGAAGGGAATGAGCGAATTTCTATTCACATCGGAGTCGGTCTCCGAAGGTCACCCGGACAAGGTGGCGGATCAGATCTCGGACGCGGTCGTTGACGCGATTCTAACCAAAGACCCGCGCGCGCGCGTCGCCGCCGAAACGCTGGTTACCACCGGCCTGGTGGTGCTCGCCGGCGAGATCACCACCACGGCCAGGGACATCGATTTCCAGGAAGTCGCCCGCGAAACGATCAAGCGCATCGGCTACGACAACACCGAGTACGGCATCGACTATAAGGGCTGCGCGGTGATGG
Organism: Betaproteobacteria bacterium; assembly: GCA_029858545.1. Lineage (GTDB taxonomy): Bacteria > Pseudomonadota > Gammaproteobacteria > Burkholderiales > SG8-39 > JAOUFA01. Next base: position 3,489 of record JAOUFA010000161.1, on the reverse strand, counting down.
TGTGCTACGACAAGCAGTCGCCCGACATCGCGCAGGGCGTCGACGAGGGCAAGGGCCTCGACCTCGACCAGGGCGCCGGCGATCAGGGCCTGATGTTCGGCTATGCCTGCGACGAGACCGCGCAACGCATGCCGATGCCGATTCACCTCGCGCATCGCCTGGTCGAGCGCCAGTCGGAACTGCGCCGCTCGGGCAAGCTTCCCTGGTTGCGGCCGGACGCGAAATCGCAGGTCACGATCAAGTACGTCGACGGCCGGCCCGATTCGATCGACACGGTCGTGCTCTCGACGCAGCACGCCCCCGACATCGAGCACAAGAAGCTCTCCGAGGCGGTGATCGAAGAGGTGATCAAACCGGTGCTTCCGAAGAATCTGGTGAAAGGCGGGGTCAAGTATTTCGTCAACCCGACCGGGCGTTTCGTGGTCGGCGGACCGCAGGGCGACTGCGGTCTGACCGGGCGCAAGATCATCGTCGATACCTACGGCGGTGCCGCGCCGCACGGCGGCGGGGCATTCTCGGGCAAGGATCCCTCGAAAGTGGACCGTTCCGCCGCGTACGCGGCGCGTTACGTGGCGAAGAACGTCGTCGCCGCGGGGCTCGCTACCAAGTGCCTGGTGCAGGTCGCCTATGCGATCGGCGTCGCCAAGCCGGTATCGGTGATGGTGACCACCTACGGCACGGGAAAGATGTCGGATGACGATCTGTCCAAGCTCGTCGCGAAGACCTTCGACCTGCGACCGAAGGCGATCATCCAGACGCTCGATCTGCTGCGTCCGATCTACCAGAAGACCGCCGCCTACGGCCATTTCGGCCGCGAGGAACCGGGCTTCACCTGGGAGACCACCGACAAGGCGCAAGCGCTCAAGTCCGCCGCATAACGCGGCGCAGCGGGGAACTCCGCGTTCTCCGCTCGGCGAAGGGCCGGCGCGCAGCCGGCCCTTTTTTATTGGTCGCGCCCGGCATCGCGCAAGCGCGCCGCCGCGTCGCGACAAAGATGTAAACAATCGTTCGGCGGGTCGCCAGCGCCTTGCGGAGCCTCGCGCCTTGGAGCAGGCTGTTCACAGCGTAACTGTGCACGCGCCTGGCATCGGCGACGGCGCGCAAGCGAGCGCCATGAAACTCACGCTGAAAACACGGCTCACCCTCATCGCGACCCTGTTCGCGACGACCCTGTTCGCCGGCGTCGGCGCCGGCTTGTACGGCAGCCTCGCCGCCGAAGTCGAGGGATTTGCGTTCGAGCAGGCCGACATGGCGGCGCGTCAGATCGCCACCGACGTCGATCAGCGCTTCGAGTTCTACCACGCCGCGCTGGCCAAAATGGCCGAGGCGGTCCCGCGCCAAGCGCTCGGCGAGACATCCAGACTCGAAGCCTTCATGCGTGAACAACCGCTGATGCTGAGTCTGTTCACCGACTGGCTGTACGCCGATCCGCAGGGACACGTGCTGGCCGATCTTCCGCCGGTCGCCGCCAGGCGCGACCCGAATACGGGCTACGGCGATCGCGAACACCATCTCGCCGCCGCGCGCGACCGGCGGCGCTTCGTCAGCGATCCGGTTCTCGGCCGCGTGCTGCGCCGACCGCTGGTCGTGATGACGCAGCCGGTGCTGCGCGAGGACCGCGTGGTCGCCGTCATTTCCGGCATCGTCGATCTTCACAAACCCAACCTTCTGGGACGGGTACTGCCGATGCGTCTCGGCGAGCAGGGCTATCCGCTGCTGGTGACGCGCAAAGGGGTGCTCGTCGCGCACCCGGACGCGGGGCGTGTGATGACCTCGCTGGAGAACCGCGACGCGCTCGAGTCGCTCGCGCGCTGGGACGGCCGGGGCGCGCTGCGGATGCGCTTTGCGGATGCGCGCGGCGAGCCGCTGCTCGCCAGCGCGCGCAAGCTGCAGCAGGTGGAGTGGTTCGCGCTCGGCGCGATTCCGCTGTCGCAGGCGCATGCGCCGTTGCGCGCGCTGGCGACGAAGGTCTTTGCCGTCGGATCGCTGGCGGCTCTGCTGCTCGTCCCGCTCTTCTGGCTCGCGACAGGGCGTGTGATCGAACCGCTGCAGCGCCTGAGCCGCGAGCTCGGCGGTGCGGCGCAATCCCCGGCCAGGGCGCTCGCCGGCATTTCGGTCAGCGGCAGCGATGAAACCGGACAGGTCGCCGAATCGGTGCGCGGGCTGTTGCGCCGCCTGACCGAAAACGAATCGCAGCTGATCGAGAGCCGGGAGGCGCTGCGCTCGCTTTTCGACGCGATCCCCGAGAGCGTCTTTCTCATCACGCGGAACGGAAGATTGATCGCGGCGAATGCCACCGCGGCACGACGCCTGCGCACGACGACGGCCGAACTGTCGGGAAAGAACATCTTCGACCTGCTTCCGCGCGACGCGACCGCAAGGTGGATCGCCGCGGCCGAGGGAATCATCGCCACCGGGCAACCGGTCGTGCGCTCCGAGGAACTGCTCGGCGGACGCGCGCTGGAAACCTATGTCTATCCGGTGAGAGACGCGCGCGGCGAGGTTGCGCAGCTGGCCGTGGTATCGATCGACACCACATTGCGCCGGCGCGCCGAGCGGGAATCGCAACGTCTCGCCGCGATCGTGAAATATTCGCACGACTTCATCGGCATCGCGGACATGGAGGGCGGGCTGCTGTTCATCAATTCCGCAGGCTGCCGGATGATCGGCGTGGAAACCTACGCCGAGACGAAGGTCGTCGATCATGCGCACGCGAGCGACCGCGAAAAACTGCTCAAGGAGTGCGTGCCGGTGCTGCTGGAGATCGGGCACTGGTCCGGAGAATTCAATCTGCTCAATCACCAGACCGGCGCGGCGGTTCCGGTCTGGAGCGAGATGTTTCGCGTCAATGACGCCAACGGCCAACCGGTCGGGCTCGCCACGGTATCGCGCGATATCAGCGAAGCGCTGCGCGCAAGGAATGCGCTGCGCGAAGGCGAGGAGCGGCTGCTCGAGGCGCAGCGCCTGGCGGCGATCGGCAGCTGGGAAGTCGATTTCGCGTCGGGACAGGGAAAATGGTCGCAGGAAATCTTCCGCATCCTGGAAGTCGATGCGCGCGATTTCCCCGCCTCGTATCGCGCTTTCCTCGAGATCGTGCACCCGGAGGACCGCGCCGCGGCGCGCGAGGCATACCGCCGCTCGTTGCACGACCGCGTGCCCTACGAGAGCAGCTTTCGCCTGTTGATGCCCGATGGCAGGGTCAAGCATGTCCAGGAACGGGGCAGAACCTCCTACGACGACACCGGTCGGCCGGTCAGGTCGATCGGCACGCTGCAGGACGTGACCGAGCGCAAACGGACCGAGGAAGCGCTCGAGGCCTCGGTGAAGGAAAAGGAGACGCTGCTTCGCGAAATCCATCATCGCGTCAAGAACAATCTCCAGATCATTTCCAGCCTGCTGCATTTCCAGTCCAAGAAGATCAAGGACCCGCGCGATCTCGCCGCCTTTGTCGACGGACGCGAGCGCCTGAAGTCGATGATCCTGGTGCAC
>JAOUFA010000160.1 GCA_029858545.1 Betaproteobacteria bacterium | reverse complement strand
CGAGGCCCGCGCCGTTCACCATGCAGCCGATGTTGCCGTCGAGCGAGATGTACGACAGATCGTACTTGGAGGCCTCGATTTCGAGCGGGTCCTCCTCGTCGAGGTCGCGCAGCGCGACGATCTCAGGATGGCGAAACAGCGCGTTGTCGTCGAAGTTGAACTTCGCGTCGAGCGCGATCACCCTGCCCTCGCCGGTGAGGATCAGGGGATTGATCTCGGCAAGCGAAGCATCGCTCTCGTCGAAGCAGCGGTAAAGCCCCTGCAACAGCGGCACCGCCTGCGCGAGCGAGGCTTCCGGAATGCCGATTGCGCGCGCCACCCCGGCCGCCTGACCCTCCTGCAACCCGCTCTGCGGATCGATGAACACCTTCTGAATCTTTTCGGGGGTATGTGCGGCGACCTCCTCGATATCCATGCCGCCCTCGGAGGAGGCCATCAGGCAGACCTGCTGCGTGACCCGGTCGACCACCATGCCGAGATACAGTTCCTTCCTGATATCGGCGCCCTCTTCGATCAGCAGGCGCCGCACCTTCTGGCCCTGCGGACCGGTCTGGTGCGTGACCAGCTGCATGCCGAGGATCTGACCTGCCTGGTCGCGCACCTCGTCGATCGACTTGGCGACCTTCACGCCGCCGCCCTTGCCGCGCCCGCCGGCGTGGATCTGCGCCTTCACTACCCATACGCTGCCGCCGAGCTTGTTCGCCGCCTCGACCGCTTCGTCGACGCTGAAGCAGGCGACGCCGCGCGGCGTCGCGACGCCGTATTTCCGCAACAGATCCTTGCCCTGGTATTCATGGATTTTCATAGATCGTCTTTCCGAAGTTGCTTTGATCCTTGCCCATCGCGGGCACTTGCCTCATTGACGGCCGTCAAGCGATCACGCCTAGCCGGTCTTTCTCGTGTCCCGATGCCACGTCGGATAATACTTGCGCACCGTCTCGGTGCTGGATTCAAGCGCGTGGCACTGGTCGAGCTGGAAGGGTTTGCGACCCTCGGCGGTCTGCTCGGGCATCTGCCCCGCGAAGGTCTGGATCGCCGCGGTGGGCAGCAGGCCCAGCAATTCGTTGATGTGCGTGCAACCCTGCGTACCGCCGAGCATTTCCTTCGCCTGCCGGCGAAAACCGTGCAGCAGGTTCAAGCCGATCAAACGGCGGTATGCCGGCGCGATGCTCTCACAGCCGCCCGGGTAGGGCACCTCGTCGGACACCGCCTTCACGTCGACGATGTTCAGCTTCCGGTCGATCGTGATGCGCAAGCACATGTCGTGCACCGCCTGGCCTGCGCGCCGCACGCCCGAAGCAAGATGAAAATCGTGACTCTTCACGTCGCTGAGGAAAGCATCGATATCCCACAGTCCGTCGGCGCGCTGGTAGCCCTCAAAGCGCACGCGGCGCGTATGCACCAGCTCTCGTTCCACTTCTGATACGGGTAGCGGCATGTCGGGAAACGACGGAAAGAGGCCGCGGATTTTAGCAGTGTGATGCGAAAGGGGCTACGACCGCGTCGCAATGCGCCGCGGTGCGCCAAGTGCGCCAGGAGATGGGCATCGCCGTGCATCGCGACACGCGTAACCACGCACCTTCCCGCTCTTTCCCGCAACGCGATTTCCCGATTCGGCAAGATCGGCGCACGCCCGGTGCGCGCGGGCGGCTCAAGCCGCCCGCGCTCCTGCCAGATCCGCTGCAAGAACTTGACTTGGCTACTGCTGGCTGAACAGGTCCTGTGGAATTCCCGCTGCGGTAAAGAGGTAGTCACGCGAGGCTTCGAGCTCGGCGCGCAGCCTCGACAGATCGACGTCGAGCATCCGTCCCTTCCACTTGCGCAGTTCGCCTGCGACGATCACGGTCTCGACATTCGAGCGGTCCATCAACGATACGACCGCCCCCGGCACCTGGTTGAGCGGCGCCACGTTGATCGCCGTGGCGTCGAGCAGGATGATGTCGGCCTCCTTGCCCGGCGTGAGCGAACCCGTCTTGCCATCCAGTCTCAGGTCCTTCGCGCCGTTGATGGTCGCCATGCGCAGCACGTCGCGCGTGGTAAGGAGCGCCGGCACGCCGGCGGCCGGCGTCGGCCACTGAGTGGGCGGTGCAAAGGCTCCCTGCTCGAGGACCATCTGGTTCACGAGCGCGCGCTGCATATTCATGGTCGAGCGCATCTGCGTGAAGAAGTCCGCCGTCAGCGTGCACTCCACGTCCGAGCTGAGAGACGGCTTGATGCCCATGCCAAGCGACTTCAGGATGGGCGGCATCCCATGGCGCATGTTCATTTCGATCGGAACCGCGAGCGAGACCGAGGCGCCGGCGTCGGCAACCCTCTGCCAGGCCAGATCGGACATCCCGGTCATGTGGATGAACAGGTTGTCGGGCCCGATGCCCAGTGTGCCGGAGTCACCGCCCGTGCCCTGGGCGATTGCGTCGAAGATGGGGCGCATGCCGAAGGGGGAAAGAATGTGCGCCGCGATCGGAATGCCGAGTTCGCGCCCGATCTTCCAGGCCCGCTCGTAGCCCGGCAGGTAGATCTCGCCGCCCATGATCATGGTGACGAGCTGATCGGTCGACGAGAACCACTGCGTCTTGATACGGCGCGCGTCCACCGGGTACTGGTTGCCGGGGTTGCTGCCGATGATCGATGCTCCCGCGCTCTCGAAATAACCAAACGCGGCACGACGGCCGGAATCCATGATGCCTTTGATTGCGGCATCGGAATGCTCGCGCGAATGATGGATCTGCGAGACATCGTGCACGGTGGTAACACCTGCGTCGAGCTGGCTGAGCGAGCCGAACAGCTCGTTGATGTAGACGTCCTGCGGGCGATACTTGGGGGCGAACTTCAGCAAGATGTATTCGAAGTACGTGGTATTTCCGCTTGCCGTGTTCGACCCATCGTTGATCAGTATCCCGTCGGCGAGGAAACTCCTCAGCGCCGTCTCGAACTGGTGATGGTGAGTATCGATGAACCCAGGCATGACGATCCGGCCGCGAGCGTCGATGACCGCGGCGCCGCCGGCCTGCAGATTCGGCCCGACGGCAACGATCTTCCTGCCTTCGACCAGCACGTCGGCCCGGGGGAAATCCCCCACGCTCGGATCCATCGACATCACGGCGCCGCCGCGGATGATATAGCGCCGTCCCGGCCGGCCGCTGTCCTGGGGCGCTCCCGAGCCGTGCGCCGCGGCGGGGCTCGTCGCAAGCAGGTTGAGCCCCGCCGCGGCAACCCCGGTCGCCGTCGCTGTCTTCAGAAACTCGCGCCGCGAACCGGAATGATCCTGCGGTGTTCCTTCATCGCATAGTCTGCACATTCTTATTCCCTCCTCCATGCATGGAGTCATCGGGAATGACGACTCCCAGAATCATTCTGGGAGAAATCGGTCAACGTGTATACCACGCCTTGGGCAGCGCTTTGGAGCAGTGGGATGGGTTGAAGTGGGCAACCGCGGTGCCCCTTTCCCACCCCCGATCAACCGTAACAACAGTAAGGCCTCTTCACGCGACCGCGTCGATTACCGTCGCGCCCGGCCCACCCTTCCGTTGCGCGATCGATCAGTGATGCGCCCCGCTCAGCCCCACAACTGCTTGCTGGCGAGCCTGGCGCCCTCCGCCAGCGACTCGAACTTCGCCCACATTACCTGCGGGTGCACGCGCTGGATGCCTTCGGACTGGGCAAAACCGCAGTCGGTGCCGGCAATGACGTTCTCGCGGCCGAGCACCTTGGCGAAGTTGACGATCCGCTCGGCGACGAGCTTCGGATGTTCGACGGTCGTGGTGTGATGCGTGACGATCCCGGGGATCAGGATCTTGCCCTCGGGCAGTTTGGTCTTTTCCCAGACATGCCACTCGTGCTCGTGGCGCACATTGGCGGCCTCGATCGAATAAGCGCCGGCGCGCACCTTCAGCATCAGGCCGACGATGTCCTCGAGCTGGGCATCGGCGACATGCGGGACGTGCCAGCTGCCGAAGCAGATGTGGTAGCGAATGCGGTCTTCGGGAATGCCGGCGAGCGCGCGATTGAGCGCCTCGATGCGCAACTCGGCCCAGTCGCGGTACTTCTTCGGGCTTTGCGCGGTCAGGTGGTCGAACATGTTGGCGAGCACCGCGTCGTCGACCTGCAGTACCACTCCGGCCTTGTGAATTTCCAGGTATTCCTCCCGCAACGCGTCCGAGATGGCGAAGACGTAGTCTTCTTCCGACTTGTAGTATTCGTTCGAGGCATCGTAGCCGACGCTCGCCGGCGCCACCGCGGTGAAGAACACGTCGTGCGCACCCGCCGCCGCGGCGGCCGCCTTGACATTCTCCAGATCGCGACGGACCTCGGCATGTCCCTGATAGGTGATCGGACCGACGCAATCGTGCCCCGGCGTGCCCTTCGCGCCGCGCGGAAATTCGGTTTCCATGAATTCCTTGAAGCGAACGCGATCACGGCCAAGCCACACCGCTTCGTACAGCCGGTTCGGTTGCGGCACAAAACCGGTCATGCGGTCCAGGACGTAATTGGCCCAGCCCGATTTGCCGTACTCGCCGTCATTCACGACATCGATGCCGGCTTTCACCTGCCGCGCGACGACGTCGGCCACGGACTTCTTGAGATCCTGGTCGTAGCCTTTGCCTCCCGCCTTGTGCGAGTCGAGCAATGCCTTGGGACGGATCAGACTACCGACATGCGTGGAGAGAATGCGTTGGTCGCTGCGTTTCATGTATTTGTCAGATAGAAGAAAGTGGGTTGGGAAGACCGATCCTGCTCGCTCGACATCTTCGACCGATCGTCGGCGTCTCACGCTGGCTCGGGTCGCGCGCAGTTCCGGCGCGCATGGATATTGCCCGCAGAAGGGCGAATTTGCAACGCAGGTTTCCGACCACGGCCCTCGGAACGCTTCAAAGACCCGCGGTACGAACTCCCGTACCGCGGCGGCTCGCCTGCCGCGCCTTGCTACAATGAGTTCACCATGTCCTACGTCCTCGCCCTCGATCAAGGCACCACCAGTTCGCGCGCAATCCTGTTCGATCGTGAAGGCAGGGTGGTGTCGGTCGCGCAACAGGAATTCAGGCAGCTTTTCCCGCAGCCGGGCTGGGTCGAGCACGATCCGGTCGAAATCCATATCACACAGCGCGGCGTCGCGCGCGACGCGGTGCAGCAGGCCGGCATCTCGCCGCGTGAGATCCGCGCGGTCGGCATCGCCAATCAGCGCGAAACCACGCTGCTCTGGGACCGCCAGACCGGCGTGCCGCTGCACAACGCGATCGTCTGGCAGGACCGCCGCACCGCGGGACTATGCGCCGAACTGCGCGCCGCGGGCGCTGAAGACATGGTTCGCGCGAAGACCGGTCTGGTCATCGATCCCTATTTCAGCGGCAGCAAGCTCGCCTGGCTGCTCGACCACATTCCGGGTGCACGCGCACGCGCCGAACGCGGCGAACTCGCCTTCGGCACGGTCGATACCTGGCTGGTGTGGCAACTCACCGAGAGCCGCATCCACGTGACCGAACCGTCGAACGCCTCGCGCACGATGCTGTTCAATATCCACGTCGGCGACTGGGACGAGGAGCTGCTGCGCGTCCTGCGCGTGCCGCGCGCGGTGCTGCCCGACGTCCTTCCGTCGGGTCATCTGTTCGGCATGCTGCCGCCTGAATTGCTGGGCGAACCGATCCCGATCGCCGGTATTGCCGGCGATCAACAGGCGGCGCTATTCGGCCAGGCCTGCCACGCGCCGGGCATGGCGAAGAACACCTACGGCACCGGTTGTTTCATGCTGATGCATACCGGCGACCGGGTGGTGAAATCCACCCACGGACTGATCGCCACCGCCTGCGCGCAACTCGGGCACGCACGCGATGCGCGCGGCGCGGAAAAGGAATACGCGCTCGAGGGGAGCGTGTTCATGGCCGGTGCACTGGTGCAGTGGTTGCGCGACGAGATGAAATTCATCTCATCGTCGGCGGAAATCGAGGCACTCGCCGCGAATGTACCCGATAGCGCAGGCGTCTATTTCGTGCCGGCCTTCACCGGGCTGGGCGCGCCCTACTGGGACCCCTATGCGCGCGGCACGCTGATCGGGCTCACGCGCGGCAGCGGGCGGGCGCACATCGCGCGCGCCGCGCTCGAGGCGATCGCCTACCAGAGCGCCGACGTGCTGGAGGCCATGCAGAAGGACGCCGGCGCGCCGCTCACCGAACTGCGCGTCGACGGCGGTGCGGCGATGAACGACCTGCTGATGCAGTTCCAGGCCGACCTCCTCGGCGTGCCGGTGGTGCGTCCGCGACTGCTCGAGACCACCGCGCTCGGTGCCGCCTATCTGGCCGGACTGACGGTGGGAGTGTGGAATTCGCGCGAGGAAATCGCGACGCTTTGGCAGGCCGAGCGGCGCTTTGAGCCGGAAATGGACCGCTCGCACGCCGCGGAACTGATGGGGAGGTGGCGCGCAGCGGTGGAGCGGTCGCGGGGCTGGGCGGAGGGGGACTAGGGTCGCCGCGATGGGTTCGTGCCTCCCCGGCACCAGGCACGAAATACGCCTCGTTCTCGATCAACGGGCAGATCCTGTGCAAGAGCGTCGCCGCGCCACGCCACGGCGCCACCGCGTTCCAAGTGTGGCATATCTCCTGCCCGGCGGGACGCGCAGCAGATAGATTGAGCCCCGCGACATCGCCCGCCTGCAAACCGCGCCCGCGTTGCGGGTGATACGGGAGTATGTCTGCGCCATCGGTTTCGCCAATGATCAACCTCAGATCGCCCCGTCCGCTTTCAGGCTCCGCTGCGCGTGGCATGACGCTCATCGAGCTCACGCTCTCCGTGGCCATCGTCGCGATCCTGGCGGTCGTCGCGCTCGACAGCTACAAGGGCTACAAGGAGCGCGCGCGCAACGCTCAGGCGGTGAACGACATCGCCGGCATGTCCCTGACCATTTCGGGCTACATCGTCAGCAACCGGACGCCTCCGGCCTCGCTCGCCCAGGTCGGCTACGGCGGCAAGCTCGACCCATGGGGACGCGCCTATTTCTACGTTGACCTGACCACCACGCAAGGCCATGGCGCATCGCGCAAAGACAAGAGGCTCAATCCATTGAACTCCGATTTTGATCTGTACAGCGCGGGCAAGGACGGCCGGACGCAGACCTCGCTGATGTCGCCGACCAGCCGCGACGACATTATCCGCGCGCGCGACGGCAGGTTCATCGGATTGGCCTCGGATTTCGATCCTTGAGCGGACTACGCCGCTTCCTGACGGGCCGCGTCGCGCGCCAGGTCATCCTGCTCTTCGTACTGTCGGCGTTCATTCCGCTCACGCTGATCGCGGCGCTGTCATATGCCCAGTTCCGCCAGTTGCACCTGCAATACGGACAGCAGCGCCTTGCCGTGGCAAGCAAGGAGTACGGCATGACCGTCTTCGGGCGTCTGCAACGGGCGGCCGAAGCGGCGCTCAGCGCCGCCGCGGCGATGGACCGCCCGCAACAGGCAAACGACCTTGCGGCACCGAGCTTCCGCGCCCTCGCATGGATCGACGCAAGGGGCGCGTCGAGAAACTTGTCCGGATCGAACGACTTGCCTGCCATCCCGAAGAGCCCGGGTTCACGAATCGCGCAGGGCAAGATCCAGCTGCTGGTGCTGGGCCGGACAGGCGCCGCACGGGTCCTGCTGCTGGTTCCCGCGCCCGCCGTGCGCGGCGCGATGCTGCTCGGGGAATTGCGTCCCGAGTTTCTCTGGGGTGCCCTCGACCAGCTTCCCAGCGCTACCGACTTTTGCGTCTTCGCGCACGAACCGCGCATCGCGCTATTCTGTTCCGCGCCGATGTCAGGGCTCGATCCGCGGAGAATCGAGGCGACCTCTTCACAAGCCGCCTTTCGCACGCTCGACTGGCTGCGCGACGGACAAATCCAGCACGCGGTCGCATGGGGTCAGTTCATGAGCGCGGAATTCGGCGTCGGCGACTGGCTGATCGTCGCCAGCCAGGCCGAAAGCCATCAACTCAGCCGCATCCCGGAACTGCAGAAGCTCTTCATCCCGGTCGTCGT
>JAOUFA010000159.1 GCA_029858545.1 Betaproteobacteria bacterium | reverse complement strand
TGTCGGCCGCGAGCGCGTTGATCCAGTCGAAGCCGCGCAATTCCCGGGCCGGGTGCCCCTCGAAAGCCTTGCGTCCTTCGACGTTGAGCGTGAGGCGCGAATACTCGATCAGGCTGCGCAGCCGCGCCATCTGCGTCTCCAGCAACTCGATCTCGGTCGACAAGCGCTCGACTTCGCGCAACAGACGCAGCTTTTCCTTGCGATCGTCGGTCTTTTGCACCAGCGCGAGCAGTCGGTCGCGCGTCGCCTTGGCCTGCGCGAGACGCAATTCAACGTCGAGGAACTCCTCGGTCACGTCGCGCGCGGAGAGCGATTTGTCCAGCACCTCGCCCAGGCCGAGGAGGCGATCGTAGAGCGGGCGAAAGCGCGCCGCAGGAATCTGCAGGATCACGCGCTGCGCGGTGAGCGACTCGACATAGCCGCCCGCCTCGCGTACCCAGTCGCTCGCCTGTTCGAGCACGCGCTGCGGTTGCGTCGCGCGCAGCTTGATTGTGCCTTCGTAGTGAACTCTGCGCTCCGCCGCGGCGTTCGCGACGGCACGTCCGGACTGCGTCGGCGCGCGCGGTGCCGCGGCGACGCCCAGCCGCGGCGCCGTTGGCGCGGGTCTTGCCGAAGCGGCGGCTTCGGCAGCCACGGCGCCGTCGCCGCGGGACGGCGCATAAGACTCGCGGTTCGCGGCCGCGCAGGCCGCGAGCAGACATAGCAGGGCGACCGCTGAAATCCAGCGCAGGTTCATGCGCACACAGTACCGGCAAATCGCGCGCCGGGAAAGCCGAACTTCGTCAGCGCCGCAGCTTCGACCCGAAGAACAACGGCGAGAGCGCGCGCACGATATCCATCGACTCCTGCGCGGCGAAATCCTCCAGCTTGAGCGTCGGGTTGATCGGCCGGATGCGCTCGAACGCGGCGCGCGCCTTCGCGTCCGCCGGCGGCGGGATGGTCGCGTCGATCATCACCTTCGAACCGAGCCGTTGCCACAAGCCCGTACCCGGCGCGCCCAGCTCCGGCAGGCTCGCGTCCATCGCATGATTGTGCGTGCCGGGAATGACGATGATGTCCTCGCTCGGATTGACGCGCGTGTTGATCGCCCACAGGAGCTCGGCCGGATTGAAGATGTCGACGTCGGCATCGACCGCGATCGCCACCTTCGGATGCTGGTACTCCGAGGAGAGCGCCGCCATCAGCAGGTTCTTCGCCTCACCGTAGGCGCGCTGCGTCATCTGGATCACCACGCCGAAGATTCCGGGCAGCGCCAGCACGTTGTGCAGGTTCGGGCCGCCGCCGATGTCCTTCAGTCGCCGGTAGATGGTCGCGCTCATCGGCACCTTGTGGAACACGCAGCCTTCCATCTCGGAGCCGTTCTGCAGGTTCTTGAAGATCGCGTCCTTCCTGCGCGTCATGTGCTGGTACTCGACGATCGGGTTCTTCCCGGTGCCGGTGACGTAGTAGTCCTGGAACTCGGAGAAAGGTCCCTCCTCCTCGCGAATATGCGGGGGGATGTGCCCCTCGAGCACGATCTCGGCGTCGGCCGGCACCTCGAGGTCGACCGTGTCGCATTTCACGAGCCGGGCCGCCTCCCCCATGTACGCCCCCGCGACGCCGAACTCGTCGATGCCGTAGGGCGCGGTGGTCGAGGCGGCGGCGTAATAGAGCGGATGATGGCCGATGAAGATCGCGATCGGCATCGGTTGATTGCGTTCCTGATACTTGAGGTAGTTCTTCCAGGTATGGCGCGGATACAGCAGGATTCCGGTCTTGTTCGGTCCCTTCACCTGGAGGCGATGGAAACTCACGTTGCGCGCGCCGGTATCCGGGTCCTTGGAGACCACCAGCCCGGAACCGATCACCGGGCCGCCATCGCGCTGCCCGGCGACGTGCACCGGAAGCTGGGTCAGGTCGAATTCGCCCTTCTTGAACTTCAGCTCCTTTACCGGCCCGTCCTTCACCATCACCGGCTCGATCAGCTTCACCATGCGCTCGGCAACGAGCGGCACCAACTCCTCCTCGCGCGCACCGAAGGCGAGTGCGGCGTGACGGAAATTCGCCGGCGCCTGACCGAGCGAGCGCCAGCCGTGCGGGAGCTTGTCGAAGAGGAGCGCCTTCTCACGGCTCTGGTAGAGCAGCGCGCCCATCTGCGTAAGCGGATCGACCGGCTTGTCGATGCGAATCAGTTCTCCCGCGGCGTCGAGCTGGGCGATCCAGCTGCGCAGATCCTTGGGGCTTGCATGCGATGTCATGACGGCCTCCGGCAATTGTGCAAAATCATCCGACAACACCGGCCTATTCAAGAATTCGCCGACCCACGCGCGTTGCCGGTCTAGGGTTCTGTACATCTCCCCATTCTGATCATTTGCGCGAAGCGCAAATGATCAGAATGGGGAGACCTGTAGGAATCCAATTCTCGCCTCGATCAACTCACCGACTGAGTTGATGCCATTCATCTAGCCGGCCCCCTATTCCCGTCCCCCGTCAGTCACATTCTCAATACGCGTTCCGCATTGAGGTGCGCGATCTTCTCCCGATCGAGATCGCTGATCGAGATCCTCTTCAGGAAATCCATCGCGGTCTGGTTCGGCTCGTAGGGCCAATCCACCGCGAACAGGATATTGTCCGCGCCGAGCGCGAGCAGCGTGCACACGAAGGCCGGCTCGTACCAGTTGCCGCTGGTGGTAACGAGCAGGTTCTCCTTCAGGTATTCGATCGGCTGACGCTTCAGCCCGCGGCGCGCGGCGGCGCGGTAAGTATGGTCGTTCAGCCGGTGCATCGCGAAGGGCAGCCCCTCGCCCAGATGCCCGAGGATGAACTTCAGTTTCGGAAACGCGTCGAATACGCCCGCGAACACGATCCTCAGGAAGTGGCAGCTCGTGTCGACCGCGAAACCCCAGCCCGCGCGCGCCAGTTCCTCGTAACCGTCGAAGTAGGCCTTCATCGCATCGGGCGGCGGCAGCGTCGGATGCAGGTAGATCGGCACGCCGAGTGCCTCGGCGCGCTCGAAGATCACCCAGTACTTCTTCTCGTCGAGAAAGCTGCCGCGCGTATGTCCGTGGATCATCGTGCCCTTGAAGCCGAGCCGGGTCACCGCGCGCTCGAGCTCGTCGGCGGCGGCCCTGGGGTCGGCGGTCGGCAGCGCGGCGAAGGCCTCGAAGCGCCCGGGATACTTCTTCATTGCATCGCTGGCCCGGTCGTTCGCGTCGCGCGCCATCGGGATCGCGATCTCGGCATCGAAACCCTGCGCGCCGGGCGACCCGAACGAGAGCACCTGCACGTCGATGCCGGCCGCGTCCATATACGCGATGCGCTTCGCGCCCAGGTCGGCATGCTGTTCGACGATATCGTGGCCGATTTGTTCGCTGCGGCTCTTCAGATAGAAATTTCGGAATTCGTTGGCGCCGACCTTCTCACGGTACATCGGGGTGATGAAATGTTCCTCGATCGCGATCGTCTTCATGGCGGGCTTCTCCGGCCGAACTACGGCCGGTCTCGTGGGTTGGCGGTCGGAGCATTCTGACACGGGAGCATCGCCGACGGACGATGCGTTTCGCAGCCCCCTCGAGTTGCCCGGACCGCAGGCGCGATGGCGGCCGGCCGCTCGACCCGCCGCAGGTGAACATGACTATCATGACCATTCAGTGTCCGCGCAAAGCGGGGCTTGCCCGGTCGCGGCGATCTCAGCCCGCCTCCGAACGCGGCCTCGCCGCACTGCGGTGAAGCTGCCTGAGAAACCCCGCGCACAACGGCGAGAGCCGGTGCTTCTCGCGCGAAATCACCGCGACGTTCCACGGCGGCATCGCCGAGTCCATCGCGAGCGGCACGATCGAAGCGCGCGTGCGCCGCTCGGCGAAGATCTGCGCGGGCACCAGCGTCACGCAGTCGCTTTGCTCCACGAGCGCGAGCGCGCAGGCGAACGACGTGCATTCGATCGTTCCCTGCGGCGGCGTCTGCCCCGCGGCAACGAAGGTCTGCTCGAACACGTCGCGCCCGCCGCGGCCGCGACGATAGATCACCCATTCGTAGCTGAGTTTCGCCAGATCGGCGAGGGTCAGTCGGCCGCGCCGCAACAGCGGATGCGCGGGACGCACCGCGGGAACCAGATGGTCGCGCAGCAGCCATTCGAAATGCAGGTCCTCGTCCTTCGGTCGTTCGGGTACCAGGCAGATCGCGAAGTCGCGCTCGCCCAGGCGCACCGCGGGCAACACGTCGGGATAAACGCCCTCCTCGACGTGGAAGCTCACTTTCGGCCGCTCGCGCTTGAAATCGAGGATCGCGCGCGGCAGCAGCGACATCGCGACCGTCGGCGAGGCGCTGACGCGGATCTCGCCCATGCCCGCGCCACGGATATCCTCGATGTCGTTGCGCGCCTGACGCAGCTCGGATTCGATCGAGCGGGCGCGCGCGATGAGCGCCTCGCCCGCGGCGGTCGGCGTCACGCCGTGCGAGGCACGGTGCAGCAGTTCCACGCCGAGCGTCTCTTCGAGCAACTGAATGCTCTTGGTGAGCGAGGACTGCGACAGGTGCACGTTCTTCGCCGCCTGGCGGATCGTGCCCGCCTCGACGACCGCGATCAGATGACGCAACTGGCTGAGCTTCATCGCGAACCCTATATGAGCAGCAGCAAGGCGCCGACGATGCCGCAGTTGGAGAAAATGAACGATACGTGCAGGTGGCGGCGCAGCGGCTCGTCGACCTTCCAGTACTGGTGAAAGATCGCGGTCGCGACGACGGTGAACACGATCAGGATCGCCGCCCCGAGCGAGCGATGCCAGTCGAGCGCCAGCAGCAGCCCGCCCGCGAGTTGCATCGCGAGACCCGCGATGAGCAGGAGCCTTGCGAGCGGTACGCCGAGCGCGCGCATGCGATCGAGATGCTGGGCGAACTTGGTCGACGCATTGACGATCCCCGTGCCGAGAAAGAGAAAGGCGACGAGCAACTGACCCGCGACCTGCCACAGCGTGCGGTCCTGGTACATCGCGCTAGCTGCCTGGCCCGACAAAACCCTGCATGCGCGCGCGCAGGTCATCCGGGATCGGCACCGACTTCCAGGTCTCGTGCGACACCACGCACAGGGCCCAGGCGACACGCATGCGCTCCTCGCCCGCGACGCTTCCGGCGATCGCCACATCCACCGAACTGCGCCCAAGACGCGTCAGCGACAGGTCGAAGTCGAGTCGCTCGCCGAGCCGGCAGGCGCGCAGAAATTCGCAGGTGATGAACAGCGACGGTGTGCGCAGGTTGCGCGCACCGACGAAATCGCTGCCCCAGGGCGCGCCGAGCGCTTCGGCGAACCAGTCTTCCAGCACCGCGTCGAACATGTTGAAGAAGCGCGCGAAGTAGACAATGCCGCCGGGATCGCAGTGCGCGTAGCGCACCAGCTGATGCGTACGAAATGCGCTCGGCGGACTTGCGCGCGGCAGTTGCGCGCCGCGTGGCGCAGGCGGCGGTTGTCCGTCGGCGAGGAACTCCAGCGCGCGCGTGCGCAAACCATCGGGGATCGATATCGGGCGAAAGTTCTCCATCGAAATCATCGCCGTGCGGTGGCGCAGGCGCATGCGTTCCTCGCCCGCGACGCGCGCGACGATGCGCATTTCGATCGAACTGCGCCCGATGTGGGTCGGCGCGAGTTCGAGCACCAGTTCCTCGCCGAAACGGCAGGGACGCAGGAACTCGCACTCGGTCTTCACCACCGGGTTGCCGAGGAAATGCTCCATGTGGAACGCATGGAAGGGCATGCCCAGTCCCCGCTCGAACCAGTCCTCGACCGTGGTGTTGACGAAGTCGAAGACGTGCGGGAAGTAGAGGATCCCGGCCGGGTCGCAATGCGAGAAGCGGATTTTCTGCGTGAAACTGAAGGCCCGGTTCATTTGTGGGGTGGGAGGGGTCGCGATCGGCCGATTATCCCAGACCCGCGCACTTCTCCGGTCAAGGGCCCGTTGTGCACGCCGCGCCGCATCTTGTGTTAGGTCAACACCGCCTGGCGCCGCCCTTCTAGGATGCTTTGTCTTCGGCGTATGCACAGACCCGATCTACAGGATGCAAAAGGCGCTCATCGCAGCCGGTGAACTCGCGTGCGAAGGGTGACTTCGGAGAGTACATGACCCTCGACGGCCTGTACTGCAAGAGCGTCGCCACGGTCAGGCGCGACGCAACGGTCGCCGACGCGGCGCGCGCGATGCGCGACGCGCAGGTCCGCGACCTGGTGGTCGTCGACCCCGGCGACGCGCGTCGGCCGGTCGGAATCATCACCGACCGCGACATCGCCATCAAGATCGTCGGCCAGGGCCTCAATCCCGCCTGGGTCCCGGTCGAGCACATGATGAGCGCCCCGGCATTCAGTCTCCGCGACCGGGATGGCGTGTACGAGGCGCTCAAGAAGATGGCCGCGCGCGGCGTACGGCGCGCGCCGGTCGTCGACCCCGAAGGCCGCCTCACCGGGCTGGTAGCGGTCGATGACCTGCTGGCACTGCTCGCCCAGGAACTGGCGAGGATCTCGGTCCTCTTACGGCGCGGCCGGATCGCCGAAGTGCGGGGAACCGACGACGCCGTCGAGGAAGAGCTTTCCGCTTGACGTCGCCGCTGCGCGCCGCGCTATCGGCACGCAGCCGGTCGCGACAACCGGGCCGCGCGGGCGATCCGCTAGTTGATCACCACATTGTCGATCCATGCGGTGTCGGATCCGGATGACACGCTGCCGTCCTTCGCATAACACCACTTGTATTCGTGCAAACCGATGGCCACCGTCGTGGTGCTGCTCGTCACCCACGCGACCGTTCCGGACCAACTTGCCTGCTGCACGCCATCGATGTAGAAGCGCAGGAAATCGTAGAGGCCTTCGGAACTCACCGAGTAGTCGAAGCGTACCGAGGAACTGCCGGCGACCGAAACCGCGACGCAGCTCGTTTGGCTATCGAGTATCGTGCCGGCTTTCAGGCTGAATACCGTGTTCCCTCCCTTGCCGCTCGTGTTGGCCGCCCAGGCGGCATTGCCGGACATCGCCATCTCCGAAGGTACGACGCTGTTATCGAAGTTGTAGGTCATGGGGGCGAGCGGCGGTGCGATCCAGGCGATGCCGGAACTGACATTGTTGGTTTCGATCCCCTCCGCAATCGCGTTGGTCGTGTCGACAATCGCGTACGCGGTTCCGCTCGCGCCGGTGTCGGGAATGGTCACCGATCCGGTCACGGAGGCCCCGGGAGCCAGGCCGGCGGCAATCGTTGCCGTGCTCTGACCGACCATGGCGAGGGTGGGAACGCTCGCGGAATTCGACCAGATGTCGACATTGAATGCGCCGGCGGCATTGGCTGCCGGATTGCTCGCGGTATAGGTAACGACGACGCTGTTGCGATCGGACACCGCGCTATTGATCACCACCTGCAGATCGATCGACGCCGTCCAGGGACGGCCTGCGCTGACGTTGTCGGCCGGATTCGATTCATTGGTGACCTGACTTGCGACCGCGTAGGCCGTTCCTCCCGCCGTGGCGTTGGCGAGCACCACCGAGCCGGTCACCGACGCGCCGGCGGCCAGCGAAGCGGTCGGCACGCTGCTCTGGCCGGCTGCGCCCAGCGCGGGAGCGCCGGCGTTATCCGACCACAGATCGACATTGAACGGACCCGACGCGCTATTGCCCGCGTTGCTCACCGTGTAGTTGACGGTCACGCTCGTGCCGTTGGACACCGCGCTATTGACCGTCGCGCGCAGGTCGACCGTCGGCGGCGGGGCCGCGGCAACGACGATATTGTCGATCCACGCGGTGTCGGAACCCACCGCGGTCGACACGTCCTTCGCATAGCACCATTTGTACTCATGAACTCCCGAGGTGACCGGGATCGCGCCGGTCGAGGTCCAGGCGACCGTCCCGGACCACCCGGCGCCCCACTGTACGCCGTCGATATAGAAGCGCAGAAAATCGTAATAGGCTTCGGAACTCACGGCGTAGTCGAAGCTGATCGACGCAGCGTTGCTGACGTACAGCGTGACGCAGCTCGTCTGGTTGTTGCCGAGCG
>JAOUFA010000158.1 GCA_029858545.1 Betaproteobacteria bacterium | reverse complement strand
CGCCGCGCCGGTCGGCGAAGCGGGTGCGCTCGCGCTGTTGCGCGAGACGCTCGACGATATCCTGGCCGCCGTGGCGACGAGAATCCCCGCGGATGCCGCGGAGCTGGCGTCCGAATTCGCCGCGTTGCGCGAGCGGCTGCGCAGCGCGTCAAGCGTCGCTCAGATCGCCGAGCAGCGACCGAAGTTGCGCGCGTTGGCGGCGCGCATCGCCGAGCGCTCGGGCGAGGGCGAGAGTCTGGCGCCGGGGCTGTTCTCGCTGGTGCGTATCATGGTCGACAACATCGAGGCGCTGGTGCCCGAGGGCGGCTGGGTACGCGGACAGGTCGAGCGCCTGCGCGGGGTGCTCTCGGCGCCGCTCGACGCGGCGACGCTCGCCGACGCGGAATGCTCGTTGCGCGAGGTCGTCTCGCGCCAGCGCGCGATGCGCCGGGAACTGGAGCAGGCGAGCGCCGCGTTGCGCGAGATGCTCGGGGTCTTTCTCGACCAGCTGGGCAGCACCGCGTCCAGCACCGGCGGATTCGAGAAGCGGCTCGAGGGCTACGCGGCGCGCGTGCGCGGCGCGGCCGACATCGCCGAACTCTCCGATGCGGTCGGCAGCATGCTCGAGGACGCACGCGGCATGCGCGAGCAGATGGGGCGGGTACGCGATGAACTCAACGATGCGCGCGAACGCGCGGCGCGCCACGAGGCGCGCGTGCGCGAGCTCGAGGGCGAGCTGATCGAGGTATCGGACAAGGTGCGCCAGGACCCGCTCACCGGCGTGCTCAACCGGCGCGGCTTCACCGACGCCTTCGACGCCGAGGCCTCGCGCGGCGATCGCAGCGGTCGTGCGATGTGCATCGGGTTGCTCGACATCGACAACTTCAAGAAGCTCAACGACACCCACGGGCATCTTGCCGGCGACCGCGCGCTGCAGCATCTGGCCGCGATCGTGCGCGAGAGCCTGCGGCCGAGCGACAGCGTCGCGCGCTACGGCGGCGAGGAATTCGTGATCCTGCTGCCCGAAACCGCGCTAGGCGAGGGCGTTGCCGCGATGACGCGCCTGCAACGCCAGCTTACGCGCAAGTTCTTCCTGCACGAGAACGAGCGGCTGCTGATCACGTTCAGCGCGGGCGTCGCCGAGCGGCGCAGCGGCGAGACGCAGGCCGACGTCATGGCACGCGCCGACGCGAAGCTGTACGAGGCGAAACGCAGCGGGAAGAACCGGGTGCTGGCGGCGGAGGGGTGATGCGCCGACAGCGGGTTCGTTCAGGTGGCGCCGAATCCAGGCGCCTCGCCGGTTTGGTTTTGTCACAGCTCCCCATAAAACCCCGAAAAACGATGCCGGTTCTATCGGCTTGACAGGCCCGGCAAGTTTGAGAGAGCGAACCGTCTCTACGTCAAACCAGCCCATGCTTCGACGCGTAATGCGCCAGCTCGACGTTGTTCGCGAGATTCATCTTCTCGAGGATGCGCGCGCGGTAGACGCTCACGGTCTTCGGACTGAGCGCCAGTTCGGCGGCGATTTCCGAGAGCTTCTTCCCGGAGGCGATCAGGCGCAGCACCTGGAATTCGCGATTGGAAAGTGCCTCGTGCGGAGTTCCGTCGCTGTCGCCCGCGACCGCCTCGGCGAGCGCATTGGACACCTCGGGACTGATGAAGCGTCTTCCGGTGGCCACCGCGCGCACCGCTTCGACGAGTTTCTCGGGGGCGCTGTTCTTGTTCAGATAACCCGCCGCGCCGGCGCGGATCGCGCGTACCGCGTACTGGTCCTCGGGATAGATGCTGAGCATCAGGATATGCAGCTTGGGCATGTCCTTTCTCAGCTGAACGAGGACGTCCATGCCGTTCTTGCCGGGCATCTCGATGTCGAGCAACAGGATCTGGCAGGGCTGGCGTGCGAGGAGCAGGCGCAGCTCGCTGTAGGAGGCGGCCTCGCCGACCACCTCGATATCGCCCACGGCGTGCAGGATGCTGCGCAGCCCGCTGCGTACGATGGGATGGTCGTCGCAAATGACGATACTGAGACGGTTCTCGGGGGTGCTCAAGCGGGCCTCACGGAGGGATGTGGGACGAGTGGAAGGGAAATCATGACCGTGGTGCCGTGCCCGGGGGCGCCCTCGACTTCGATCCAGCCGTCGAGCGCCGCGGCACGCTCGCGCATGCCGCGGATGCCGAAATGGCCCGATTTCGAGAAGGCGTCGGGAGCGAGGCCGACGCCGTCATCGGCTATTTCGAGCACCAGGTTGTCGTTACTCGCGAACAGTTCGATATGCACCGAGTTCGCCCGCGCATGCCGCGCGACGTTGGTGAGCGCCTCCTGGCAGACGCGGAACAGCGTCATGCGCTGTGCCTCGTTCAGGTCGACCGTGTCGCGGTTTGCGGCGAAACGGCACGCGACCGCGTAGCGCGCGCCGAAGTCGCGCGCGAGCCACTCGAGCGCCGGGACGATGCCCTGGTCGAGAATGCTCGGCCGGAGATTGCGCATGATGCGCTCGCTTGCCTGGCGCGCCGAGGCGATGAGTTCGGCCATGCGCTCGGCGCGTTGCGCGACCGCGGGCTGTGTCGCACACGCGACGCGTAGTTCGGTGAGATCGAACCGGAGGCTGGTCAGGATGCTGCCGATATCGTCGTGCACCTCGCGCGCGATCGCCTTGCGCTCCTCTTCCTTGACCCGTTCGAAGTGCAGCGTGACCTCGCGCAGCTCTTCTCGGGAGCGTAGCGCGGCTTCCTCGGCGGCCTTCTGCGCGCTGATGTCCATGATGACACCCTCCCAGAGCAGCGTGTCGGCGTCGCGCATGCGGGCGCCGCAGGCGAGTTCGATCCAGCGCGGCTCCTGTGGTTCGAGGCCAACCAGCCTGCCCTGCCAGCGCAGCGAGGCCATGTGCGGCGTCGCCTCGCGCATCGCCTCGAGCAGGCCATCACGACTCCCGGGTTCGAGCAGGCCGAGAAAGGTTTCGCGGTCGGCGAGCAGGGCGGCGGGCGGCACGCCGAAGAGTCTTTGCGCGCCTTCGCTCGCATGCTCGAAACTCCAGGCGCCGTCGGCCGGGCGAAAAGCGATGCGGAACACCATGCCCGGCAGGTTCGCGGTGATGCTGCGCAGGCGTGCCTCGCTCGTGCGCAGTTGTTCTTCGGCTTCGCGACGGCGGCGGCGCGAATCGGCATCCGCGAGGCTGCGATGCAGCGCGGGCGCGAGCCGCGTGAGGCGCGACTTGAGGACATAGTCGTCGGCGCCGGCGAGCATCGCTTCGACCGCGACGTCCTCGCCGATCTCGCCGGAGACGATGATGAAGGGCACGTCGAGCGCGGAGGACTTGAACACCTCGAGCGCGCGGGTCGAGCTGAAATGCGGCAGGTTGTGATCGGAAATGATCACGTCCCAGGGCTGGGTTGCGAGCGCATCGCGCATCGCGCCCTCTTCCTCGACGCGCTCGAAACTCACCGCGAATCCGGCCTGGCCGAGCCGGCGCACCAGCACGGAGCAGTCGAATTCCGAATCCTCGACGATCAGCGCGCGCAGCCGCTGCTTGGGGATGCGGGCGGTGGGGGGGGCGGGGAGGGCTGGGTTTGGCATGGGGCGGGTCGCGCTGAACGAGGCCGGGAAATCCTGAGCCCAAATTGAGGCGGGAAAACGCGCCTTTTCGGTCGATTGTCCAGGTTCTGTTATCCGAATAATCCCCGCTGTAGCCAGGCATGCCGTGCGCCCGGTGTGGCAATGCTGACAGCAGCCACGGGCAGGACAACCACCACGGGCAGCCAGGATTGCCGGCGAGAAAAGTTTAGCACGCGGGCGCGAAACGGACGACAACGGAGACAGGGTACTGGCCATGGCGATGACCATTTTGACGGTAGACGACTCGCAGTCGGTCCGGCGCATGCTGACTTTCACCCTGCGCGGTGCCGGGTACACCGTGCTCGAGGCCGGCGACGGAGCCGAGGGCCTGAGGAAGGCAACGGCCCAGAAAGTCGATCTGGTGCTCACCGACCAGAACATGCCGAACCTCGATGGACTCACTCTGGTGCGCTCGCTGCGCAGCATGGAGCAGTACCGCAAGTTGCCGATTCTGATGCTCACCACCGAGTCGAGCGAGGAAATGAAGAAGAGGGGCCGCGAGGCCGGGGCGACCGGCTGGCTGGTGAAGCCCTTCGATCCGGCGCGACTGGTGGCGGTTGTGAAGAAGGTCATGGGTTAGCGCGTCGCGCGGCCGGAACGAAGCGAGAGGGCGAATTCGATGGGTAACGCAGGCACCGCCGGCAACGTCGACGACAACGTCGATCTGGCGCAGTTTCACGAAATCTTCTTCGAAGAGGCCGGCGAGCACCTCGATCGCATGGAGGCGCTGCTGGTCGACATCGACCTGGCGGCACCGGGCGCGGAGACGCTGAACGCGATTTTTCGCGCCGCGCATTCGATCAAGGGCGGCGCGGCAACCTTCGGCTTTCGCGACATCACCGAGTTGACGCACGAAATGGAGACGGTCTTCGACCTGGTGCGCAACGGCGAAATGGCGCTGGGCAGCGAGATCGTCGACCTGTTTCTGGCCTCGGGCGACATGTTGAAGAACATGCTCGCCGAGCGTCGCGCCGGCGGTTCGGGCGTGTCCGGTGCGCCGGTGCAGGACCTGTGTGCGCGCCTGCGTGCGCTGCTCGCACCGGGCGCGGTGCGTCCGCTGCGCGGCGCCGCGGCCGAGGTCGCCGCGGCTGCGCAAGCCGCGGCGCCGGGGGCGGCGCGCGAGAAACGCATTCAGGTTCTGGAGATCGTGTTCGGACCGTTCGACGAGCGCATTACGCCGAAGATGATCGACGGCGTGATCGAGGATCTGGCCGGATTCGGCGAATTGCAGAACCTGCCGTCGCAAGATGCTTCGGTGGCCGACGCCGGCGCGGCGCCGGCGCGTGCGAAGTCCGCCCGAACCAAATCGGGCCGCGCCCGCGCGCGCGGCGCGAAGCGCGGCGCGAAGCCGGCGCTGCATGTCGTCGAGCAGCCGGCCGAGCGCCGTGTGCGCCTCACCACCGACGTAGGCGTGCAGGACATGATCGATACCCTGGGCTTCATGGTCGCCCCCGATCGGGTGCGCGTTACCCCGGTCGAAGGCGAACCGACCGCCGCGCTCGATGCGCCGGGCGAGGATTTCGGACTGTTCGAGGAGAATGCGGCGCAAACGGAGACGCCGTCGGCCGCGAGCGCGGAAACAACCAGCCCGGCCGAGCCCCCGGCGGCGCCCAAGGTGGTCGAACTCAAGGCGCCCGGCAAGATCGCGCCCGCCGCCGACGCCGCGTCGATCCGCGTCAGCGTGCAGAAAGTCGACTACCTGATCAACCTGGTCGGAGAACTCGTGATCACGCAGTCGATGCTCGCGCAGACCGCGGCGCAGGCTGACCCGGTGATGTACGAGTCGCTCGCCAACGGCATCGCGCAACTGGAGCGCAACACGCGCGATCTGCAGGAGGCATCGATGTCGATCCGCATGATGCCGATGTCGGTGGTGTTCAGCCGCTTCCCGCGCCTGGTGCGCGATCTCGCCGGCAAGCTCGGCAAGGAGATCGAGCTGCGTACCGAGGGCGACGATGCCGAGCTCGACAAGGGCCTGACCGAGCACATCGTCGACCCGCTCACGCATCTGGTGCGAAACAGCCTCGACCACGGCATCGAGATGCCCGAAGAGCGCCTCGCTCAGGGCAAGATCAGGAAGGGCACGATCACGCTGCGTGCCTATCACAAGGGCGGCAACATCGTGATCGAGGTCGCCGACGACGGCAAGGGACTCGACCGCGAGCGCATCCTCGCCAAGGCGAAGGAGCGCGGCATGGCGGTGTCGGCCGAGATGAGCGACCAGGAAGTGTGGCAGCTCATCTTCGAGCCGGGATTTTCGACCGCCGCGGTCGTCACCGACGTATCGGGTCGCGGCGTCGGCATGGACGTGGTCAAGCGCAACATCGCCGAGCTGGGCGGACGGGTCGAAATCGACTCCGTGATCGGCGCCGGCACGCGCATCACGATCCGATTGCCGCTGACGCTCGCGATCCTCGACGGGATGTCGGTGCGCGTGGGCAGCGAAATCTTCATCATTCCGCTCGGCTACGTGGTCGAGTCACTGCAGCCCGAGGTCGGCGCGATCCATTCGGTGCAGAACGCCGGACAGGTGATCGCGGTGCGCGGCGACTTCCTGCCGATGCTCGCGCTGCACGGCGTGTTCAACATGAAGCACGACGCGCAGAGCTGGGAGCAGGGCATCGTCGTGATCATCGAGGCCGAGGGCACGAAGACGGCGCTCTTCGTCGACGACCTGGTAGGCCAGCACCAGGTGGTGATCAAGAGCATCGAAACCAATTACCGCAAGGTGCCCGGCATCTCGGGCGCCACGATCATGGGCGACGGGCGCGTCGCGCTGATCCTCGACGTCGGCCACCTCGTCGCGCGCGCCGGCAGCCGGATCGCGCGCGCCGCCTGAGCGGCGATCCCGATCCTACACGCACATCGACACGACACCGGAACTCAAGGAGACCCCCATGCTTCAAGATGCGCTGCACGAAGACTCGTACGCCGGCAGTCCGGCCAAGGCCGGCATCGCCGCGCAGGTCCAGGAATACCTCACCTACCGCGTCGGCGCCGAGGAATACGGCATCGACATCCTCAAGGTGCAGGAAATCCGCGGCTACGAGGCGGTCACGCCGATCGCCAATTCGCCTGCCTGGCTGAAGGGCATCATCAACCTGCGCGGCACCATCGTGCCGGTGGTCGACATGCGCATCAAGTTCAACCTGGAAAAGGTCGATTACGACCAGTTCACCGTGGTGATCATCCTGAGCGTCGCGGGACGCGTGATCGGCATGGTGGTCGACGGCGTGTCCGACGTGATCGGACTCGCCGCCGAGCAGATCCGGCCGGCGCCCGAAATGGGCGGCGCGGTCGATGCGCGCTACATCGTCGGCCTGGGCACCGTCGAGACCGGGATGATCATCCTGGTCGATATCGAACAGCTGATGTCGAGCGCCGACATGGCACTGTTCGAAAAACCCGTTCATTGATTCGTCTCACGCAAGAAAGGGAAAAGCTCATGTTCACCAATCTCACCATCAAGGCACGTCTCGCCGTCACGATGGGTTTGCTCGCTGCGATCATGGTCGCGATCGGCGCCGCCGGTCTGTACGGACTCAGCCAGTCCAAGGAAGAGCTGCGTACGGTCTACGAGGATCGCACGATCGCCATCGGGCAGTTGAGCGAAATCGCGCGACTGGTCGAGCGCAACCGCATCAATCTGCTCGAATCGATCGACGATCCGAGCCGCGAGAACATTCAGCGCAGATTTATCCAGTCGGAAGGCTTCATCAAGCGGATCACCGAGGTGTGGGACGCCTATATGGCGACCGAGCTGACGGTTGAAGAGAAGGGTCTTGCCGAGAAGTTCCTCGCGGTGCGCGGCAGGTACGTGAAAGAAGGGCTGCAGCCGGCATTTGCCGCGTTGCGCGCCGGCGACACCAGGCGCGCGGTGCGGATCAACGCCGAGATCGTTCGCCCGACGAACAACGAGGTGCGCGAGCAGGCCGACGCGCTGATCAAGCTGCAACTGGACGTCGCCAAACAGGAGTACGGGCACAGCCTGGCGCGCTACCAGCTGATCCGCAATAGCTCGATCGCGGCGATCCTGGTCGGGCTGGTGCTGTCGGCCGTGATGGGGATACTGCTGATCCGCGCGATCGTCGGTTCGATCGCGCGCGCGAGCGCCGCGGCCGACGCGGTCGCGCGCGGCGATTTTTCGGTCAACGTCGCGATCGAGCGGCACGACGAGACGGCGCAGCTGTTCGCCGCGATGCACAACATGATCAGCACGCTGAAAGGCTTCAGCGAGGCGCAGATCGAAATGAAGACGCAGCACGATGCGGGCGCGATCGGCTACCGGATCGACGCGCAACGCTTTTCGGGCAGCTACCGCGAGATGGCGCGCATGAGCAACGAACTGGTGGCCGCGCACATCGCGGTGAAGATGCGCGTGGTCGAGGTGGTGACCCGGTACGCGAAAGGTGACCTGTCGGTCGACATGGACCG
>JAOUFA010000157.1 GCA_029858545.1 Betaproteobacteria bacterium | reverse complement strand
GCGACTCTCGAGTAACACCGACGACCTCTACCTGGTCGCCGCGCCGATCGCGCGCGCCGGTGTGGTTGCGCAGGTCCTGCTTGCCAATCCGCTCGTCGTCATGGCACGCAATGACCATCCGCTCGCCCAGGCGCGGCGGATCGCGCTCGCGCGCATCGCCGAGGAGCCCTTTCTGATGCGCGAGGTCGGTTCCGGAACGCGCCGGCTCGCCACGGAACAGTTCGATCGATACGGTCTTACTCCGAAAGTCAGGATGGAGCTGGGCAGCGAAGAGGCAATCAAGGAAGCGATCCTCGCCGGTCTCGGAGTGTCAATCCTGTCGCGTCATACTTTCGCGCTGGAGCCCGAGCCGCCCGGGCTCATATGCCTGGATGTCGACGGCTTCCCGGTGGAAAATCACTGGCACTTTGTTTATCCCGTTGGCAAGCTGCTCTCGGTGACGGCCAGGGCGTTCATGGATTTCTCGCGCTTGCAGGCCAAAGCGCTTGCCGCGCCGGCCGCAGGCTTCAGCTCTGCGCCGGGGCGCGGCGGGCAGGCGCCGAGCTAGTCCGGGCAGGGATCCAACCTCATCGCCTCGATCGCGCTGCCCGACCGGGGGGGGGGTTGCGCGCACCCCGGCGCGGCGCGCACACTTGCCGGCAGGCGCAAAGGCACAAGGGGGGCAACCATGGGACGTTCCCGGAGGTGCAAGATAATGGACGGGGTGGTTCGGCTCGGCTTGCTGACGCTTCTTGCGTTCGCGCCCCTTGCGCAGGCCGCGAACTGCACGGCGAGCGGCTATCAGCGCGATGGGTTCACCCTGACCGCTGCGCTCGTGAATCCCACGGGCGTCGTGAGCGGGGAGGTCGATGCGACGGGGTGCCACATCGGGATCTATTTTGGCCCGGGGGTGCGCGGCAAGGTCGAACGCGCCAATGTGCACGGCGCGAACTACTTCGGCATCGTCAACAACGGCGCCGAGGTCGACATCCAGGATTCGACCCTCTCGGACATCGGCGAGAAACCATTCAACGGCACGCAGCATGGCGTCGCCATCTATTTCGTCTACGGCAGCGCGGCGCGGGGCGAGATCCGGCGCAACCTGGTCTGGAATTACCAGAAGGGCGGCATCGTCGTGAATGGCGCGCTCGCCTCCGCCACCATCGAGAACAACCGCGTGATCGGCCTGGGGCCGGTGAGTTTCATCGCGCAAAACGGGATCCAGGCCGGATGGGGCGCGCACACCAAGATCAGGAAGAATCTGGTGAGCGGCCATTCCTACACAGGGGCCAACCTCGCGGCAAGCGGCGGAATCCTCGTCCTCGGCGGCGCCTGCTACGGCGGCGCGGCGACCACCGAGACCGAAATCGCGCACAACGTCGCGTTGGGGAACGATGTCGGAATATGGCTTTCCAACCTCGACGGCAGTTGCGGACCGGTCACGACGCCGACGAACAACGTCGTTCGGGACAACCGCCTCGTCAACAACGCCCTTAACAACCGGACCGGCAACGGAGCGGCCCAGGGCTACCAGGCGGGCATCGCGGATCAGGGTTATGGGGATGTCATCCGCAACAACGACGTCTGCGGTCCGGGCTACCAGCCGCCCGGAACGGCGGCGGTCGCGCTCTTCGCGATCGACGTGACCGCCACCTACGAGCCGGTGCTCAGGCAAAACACCCAGTGCAGCGACGCGGGCCGGGACCTGGGTGCGGGGAGCGTGCCGCAGCGAACCCGCCGGGGCCACGAGTCGCGGCGGGCGGATCACCACCACTAGCTCGCGCTAGATTCCCGCGCCGCCGCGCAGATCCATCACGACCCGGATCGCGAGCAGGACGAAGGGCGTCGCGTGCAGGACGAGATCAAAAATGTCGAGCGGCTTTGTGAGCGTGCCGGAGACGAGCATGCGCAGCTTCTCCACGATGTGCGGCTGCGGGAAGAA
Source organism: Betaproteobacteria bacterium (assembly GCA_029858545.1). Taxonomy (GTDB): domain Bacteria; phylum Pseudomonadota; class Gammaproteobacteria; order Burkholderiales; family SG8-39; genus JAOUFA01. The sequence continues at coordinate 6,224 of JAOUFA010000157.1, read as the reverse complement.
GGGCGCGAGCCCCAAGGTGAGGCAGGCGAAGATCAGAACCGGGTAGCTGAGGAGCGAGTTCATCGGGGGCCCGAGCGGAACCTACTCGAACCCGCTCGCCCGAGCAAGCTTTGTGGCTGGTGCGCCGGCGCGTCCCGCCGAGATCGCAACCGGATTGGTTTGCCTATTCCAAAAGATTGCGTTCACCGAAACGAATGCCTCGTGCGAAACCAGCTATTGCTGGCTCCGTCGCCTGACAGCAATGCGGCGTTACCGGAGCCTGCCGACGAGCCGATGCAGATGCAGCCAGTTTAGTACGACGCGAGACAGGAAGCTCTGAGGGCGGAAGCGGTGGATCAGCGTGTACATGGGCAGCCGCTCGATGAGGAGATGGCACAGACTCAGCGCAAAACCTTCACGCCAGGCTTCGCTCTCGATGTTCTGGCCGGTCTCCTTTTCGAGCATCGTGCGATGAAGATCGAGCAGGTCGCCCAGCCCCGTGGCGTCCAGGCCGGGATCGGCGACGAAGCACAGGAATTCGGCCAGGTCATGCTGGGGAACGCCCAGTCCGGCCAATTCCCAGTCGAAGGCGCACAGGCGCGGCCCACGCGGTGTGTCGCGTAGCGTGATGTTGCGTGGGTTGAAGTCGTTGTGGATGAGCGTCTGAGGCAGCGCGCTGAGTCTCGGCCACCACGTCGCGATATCCTGAATGAATCGCGCGTGCAGCCCGCCTATCTCCTCGCCCGCCCAAGCCCGAAACAGGGGCGATGCGTACTCGTACAGCGCGCGCCAGAGCGGCGCGATCCGCAGCATGCGGGGTGTATCGGTCTCGGGGGGAAGCCAGGTCTTCGCCCGCAACGCGGCTTCCTGCCGATACCAAACAGAATGAATGCTCGCGAGACCACGTACGGCGGCCGACACCTGCGCACTGCTCCAAGGTTCGAGCCGCCGGCTGATTCCCGAGCGTTCGGCGTTCGCCACGTACTCGAGTGCGAGCAGCCAGACGCCGCTCTCGGCGTCCCGCAGGGTGCCATAGCAGCGTGGCGTGTGGCGTCGCAGGCGTGGATCACGCATCTCGTAGAGCGCGAGTTCGCGCTCCTGGGACCGAACGACCGACAGTTCATCGGCGTACTGTGCGAAGGCGCGACCCAGCGCGGGATCGCAGAGATCCGCCAATTCGGCGGTGAGCGTCTGCATGGCGCTGTCGCTGGCCTTGGTCTTGATCACCGTGACCAGGCGCAGGGGTCGCTGCGTCGCCGAGCGCCGGACCAGCAATTCGTGACGGCGCATGCCGATGCGGCTGCCCAGGCGTGCCGAGGCGATCTCGTTGAGAATTCCGTTCGCCGGATCGAAGGGCAGCGCGCGAAAACCGAGCACTTCCAGCCTGGGCATGCGCCAGTGCCCGCGTAACATGTGTTCGATGGCCAGTGCCGTAGCGGGAAGGTCCTTGTGCGCATGCACGCTGCGCGAGGGCGCCGCGCCCAGCAAACCCGCTTCCTGGTAATGATCGAAATACCGTCGCAGCAGGGGCGTATCCATCGGCGGCATGGCGAGGCCCAGATGGCCAAGAAAGGCGCGCGACTCTTCCCGCACGATGCGGCTGCGCGTATGCTCCAGGTAGACTTCAAAGGGTCGGAGTGTTCCGGCTTCGCCTGAACCTTGGAAAAAGCGCCGGTAGCCGTGCAGTCGGGTTTGCGACGCGCGGCCCGAAACGAAGGTGTGCGTCAGCCATTCTGGAGTTTCGAGAAGCCGGACCGGATATCCCGAGAGGTTCATCCACAGCACCACCTCGCGCCAGGGGCGCGCGCCGTCGTGCATGAGCAGGCGCACGCGCAGGCCCCGCGCATCGCACGGGTCCATGCGCGCGATCACCTGGGCGACGAAATCCACCGGCACGCAATCCATCGTCCAGTCGACATCCACCGCCGCCCTGGCCGCGACGCTGCCTTCGAGCAGGGCGGCCAGCAGATCGCCGAGATTCGACTCCCCGGTCTGCGAATCACCGCTGATGAGCGCAGGGCGCAGCACGGTAATTGGCAGGCCCCTTGATGCGACGCTGCGCATCAAAGTTTCGGCCACGCATTTGCTCTGCGCGTAGCCGAGCGGCATGCGCTCCAGATAGGGCGACATATCGGTGCGCTCATCGACCACGCTCGGGCCGTCGTGCGCATAGCACACCGCGATCGTCGAGACGAAGACCAGCGCCTTCGCGCGCGCCGCGCAAGCCAGGCGCAACAGCTCGAGCGGGCCGAGCACGTTCGCACGGCGCAACTGGCGGTAAGTTCGCGCCCAGTTGACCTCCGCCGCGCAGTGATAGATGACGTCGATGTCCTCGGCGAGCCGCGCGTAACTTGCCGCGTCGACGCCCAGCGCCGGCGCGCAGATATCGCCGCATAGCACCTCGACCCGCCCCTTCAGCGATTCTGGCGGCAAACCGATCTTGCACAGCGCTTCGCACAGCCGCTCCCGCGCCTGGCGGGCGTCGGCGCCGCGCACGAGACACACCAGCTTGAGTCCGGTCTCGGCGAGCAGTTGGCGCACGACATAGCGGCCGAGAAATCCGGTCGCGCCGGTGAGCAGAGCGATCCGCGGCCCCGGCAGTGGCCCCGGTGCCGGGCGCAAGCCATCGGCCAGCCGACAGTCGTCGCGCATCAAGGCCGCGCGCGAAGACTGGGCCCCCAGGGTCTCATCAACGTCGTTCAAGTTCGTCCTGCCAATGAATATAGAACTCGCGCATCCGGTCGCGGTTGGCTTCCAGGTTCTCGATGCGCCAATCCGCCGTGTCGATCGGCGCGCGCAGGTGGACCTGCACCTCGCCCGACCGGGCGTGCAGACCCCGGCCAGGATTGATCGACTGCGGTATGAAGAGAAAGATCGGCATGATCGGTGCATGCAGGACGGTCGCAAGATGGAAGGCGCCCTTGTTGAAGTGACCGATTCGCCCGGTCGTCACACGTGTGCCCTCCGGGCTCAGAAACACCGACTCGCCGGTGCGCCGCAGGATGCGCTCGGCACGCCGGAAGATGCGCATGCGGCGCGCGGGATACTTTTGTGGGACGGTCCAGAACACCCCGATCAGGTAACCGATGAGGCCCAGAGGCAGCAGCGTGCGGAGGTAGCCGCTCAGAAAGAAACGCGTATTCGGCAGGCCCAGCGCGATCAGCGCGAAGAGGTCGATGGTCGAGCTGTGATTCGAGATGAATATCGTCTGAGCTTGGGGAAAGGGAGCCTTCCGGTGTACGGCCAAACGGATGCCCCACAGCCGCAACACCAGACGTCCGCAGGGGGTGGCGATGCGCTCGGAGTACCAGCGTCGGCACTGAAACAGGGTCAGCGCGGCGATCAGCAACATGCCGACCGCGCAAGCCGTGAGCAGCGCGAAGCTCAGGGTGACGCGCAGCATGAGGAGGAGTCGATCGCGCATGCTCGCCTAGCGCGGTACGCGGCACACCACGGTATGCATCGCGAGGTTCAAATGCCGCTGCAACAGCAACAGCGGCGCGAGTAAAGCCTGGCCCAGAAAATAGGGATAGATAGCGCGCGAGAGATTGAGTCCCCGCCCCTTCAGCAGCTTGAAGGCCAGCCCGGTGAAGAGATAGAAGTAGGGGGGGAAGGCGCCGTAAGGCAGATAGTCCAGCAGCTCGAAGCCCGCCTTGTCCACCATCGCAAGAAGCCTGTCGCGGCTATAGAGCGCCGTATGCTGTGGCGCCTGCAGCCCCGGCCAGCGTTCGCGATAGAGGCGAAAAGAGAGGCTGTCGAGGCGCGGTACCTCGACCACCATCCGTCCTTCCTCGGCAAGCAGGCCGCGTACCCGGGCAAGGGTGGCGAGGGGTTCGTAGTCGTGCTCCAGGAAGTGCCACATCGTCACGAGATCGAAGCGTCGCGAGCCGAAATCCTGGTCGGCCAGGCGCCCATGGCGGAATTCGATGTCCCGCATCCAGGGCAAGCCACCGAGGTCCTTGAAGTCCACCCCCGTCACCGCCGCGCCGCGGCGCGCGCGGGCTAGCGCCAGAAAGGTTCCCGCACCGCAGCCGATATCGAGCAGGCGCGTCGCGCTTCCCAGCGGAAGGTAGCGTTCCACGAGTTTCAGCTTGTCGCGGTCGTGCTTGCCCATCGCCCAGTTGTAGAGCGGGGTCAGCGGCCCCCAGTCGCTCTTCTTGCGATGGGCGATGTACTCGTCGTCGTAATAGGAACCGATGTGCTCGGCCTTGAGGCGCGGGTTCTGGAAGGCGAGTCCGCAGCCCTTGCAGGTCACGAACTGAAACCGGCCCGGCTTGCCGGTCAAATCGTCCTCGGCTTCGGTAAGCGGCGTCGATTCACGCGCACCGCACAGATAGCAGGCGACGGTCTCGAAGCGGTCGGGTGTCGGAGCGGAAGTCATCGTGTTCATCTGGAGTTCCCATCGCGCGCATCGTAGGCGCTCAGCAAGAGGTAGAGCAGGATCGCCGCGGCGAGCGCGCGAGGATGCAGCGGGTCCGGGGCGAACATCGATACGAAGGCCGGATACTTGATGAGTACGAGCTGGTTGCGCAGGAGCCGTGAAACCTTGCGCGATCGGATAAACAGATAGAGCGCCACGAAGGCCGCGACCAGAAGAAGGTAGACGACACCTCGCGTCGCGCCTTCGCCCATCGTCAATGCGCCCAGACCCGCCGCGAAGGAGAGCGCGAGCAGGAAGCGAAACGGCGCGAGCCGGGCGGTTCGAACCAGCACCCGTTCGGGGTGATGCGCGCGGTCGTGGGCGAGGTCCTGGAGATCGTCCCACAGCCGGAACTGCGCGATCAGAAGGGCAAGCAGCGCGACGGTGAATCCACTGCGCGGTCCATCGATGGAGGTCCCGCTTGCCAGGCAGGCCGCGATCACGACCAGCCAGAGCAGGCCGATACGCGGCGTCGCGATCCGCGTGCGCAGATAGGCGGCCAACTCAGACGCCACAGCGCTCGACCGTTCCAAGATCGCCGTCGACGCGGATCGTCTCGCCGTCGCGAATCAGCCGCGTGGCATCGCGCACGCCCACCACCGCCGGAATCCCGTATTCGCGCGCGATGATCGCGCCGTGGGAGAGCATGCCGCCCCGCTCGATGACCAGGCCTTTGAGCAGAAAGAACACCGACGCCCAGCCCGGATCGGTCTGGCGGGTAACGAGAATCTGTCCACTGCTGATGCGCTCGGCATGGGTGACATCGAGCACCACCGCCGCAGGACCCTGGGCCCGGCCCCCGCAGGCGGCGCTGCCGATCATGCGAGCGCCCTCGTCGATGGGCTGCTGCGCGGACAGGTTCGGCAACGAAGTCCATGACGCGCCTTCGGGAAGGACCAGCGTGTCCGGAGGTGATAGCGAACATTGCATCGTGTGCAGCGCGCGCCGCTCGGCGACCGCACGCTCCATGGAAACCGTCTGCCCTTGGGCAAGCAGGATCGCCTCGTCGATGGAAAGAAAGAAGATGTCGTCGTGCCGCGCCAACATGCCCTGCGCCTGGAGCCGCCCGCCGAGCGCGAGCGCGACATGGCGCAGCCGCGTATAGAGCAGGGCCTGCTTCATGCGGGCGCGCTCGCGCAGGCGAATCGCGCCCTGGGTCGCGCGCAGGAGTACGCGAAATATCGCCGCGCGGCTCGCGAAGGGCAGCCGGCGCAAACCGGCACTCTGCGTCAGCAGGCCTTCGATCTCCCCGGTTGCCGCGATGCGCGCGCGCGCCTGCGCGGCACCGATTTCCGCCGGTCCCTGGCCTTCACGGCGCAAATAGGTCTGCAGAAGCCGTACTACTGGCAGCGGATGTTCCTGCGGCGTCGGCTGGGTGAGCATCAGCTCGCCCGAGTAGCGAAATCCCCAGTGTGCCAGGTACTCTTCCAGCGCCGCACGAAACGACGCATAGGCGGGGGTCCCGAGGAGCGCCATCACTTCATCGGCCGGGTGTTCGAGCAGCAACTTGCGCACTTGCGCATCGGCACGCGCACGTCGCGAGAGTTCCCAGAGCTTCTCCACCGGCGCGGCGCTCGCGAGCCCTGGCAGGCCCTTGAGCAAATCGTTGTGGAGCGCGGCCTGTTCGCGCACCGGCAGCCAGCGCGCGAGCAGTCCCTTCAGGGCGCCGTAACACACCATTGCGGCGGTATCCGCGAGTGCCGCGTCGGTCCAGCGCTCGAGGCGAACGCGCAGAAACCCGCGCAGGAGTTCGGCCAGCTCTACCTCAGTGGCGTGGCTCAGGCGGTCCGCCGCGCTGTCGGCGGCATAGGCATCCACGGTTGCC
>JAOUFA010000156.1 GCA_029858545.1 Betaproteobacteria bacterium | reverse complement strand
TTCGGCTTCGTGTATCGCAGGTCGGACGATCCGCGTATGTGGATCGACCTATGGATCGTCGGAATTTCGTGCAGCACGTAGGGAAGATCGAAACGCTCGCATGATTCGCGCAGGTGCTCGGCATAGTCCGCATGGCCCGGCGTGTACATGGCCGCGACCAGGAACTTGCCTGGGCGATCCGTTGCCGATCGATTTCTCGTCGGCACCGACTCAAAGGCTAGGGGAAATCCGAGATTCATTGCTAGGAGATATTCCTATGAATTGCGGATCTGCGCAATTTCTCGGTACACCCAACAATGCCGCCAACCATCAGCCCTGGCGAAGCGACTCGAACAGCGCGGCAGAGCGCACCGCCCGACACGAGGCCGGGAAATGCCGCCCCTTTAGGGCTCTGTTCCGACGCGACACGCGAACGTGGGGTGCGGGACAATCCCACGGGATTGGGTCGGTCGGCTTCGCGCTGCCTTGCCGGGCCCGTAAGTCAGGCCGTGCGGTAGTGGCCGCGATGCGCCAGTTCGAATTGAATTCGCACAATTCTGCACCGATGAGGCAAGCGATGGGGAGCATGGAAACGCCGGATCAAGCGCAGGATTTGCGAGAAGAGCTACGACGATATCGGGATCGTTTCGAGAAGTTTGTCGAAGTCTCGTCCGAGGGATACTGGGAACAGGACGAAAACTGCCGTTACACGCTCGTTACGGGGGGCGCCCTGGCACAATCGGAGATCGACCCCAGCACCTACCTAGGAACGGCGCGCTGGGATCATGGGGCGGTTCCGGCCGACGACGACGGAAACTGGGATACGCACAAAGCCGTACTGCAAGCAAGACAGGCCTTCACGAATTTCGTTTTCAAACGCCCCACGGCACGGGGCGAGATGCGCTATATCAGCACCAGCGGGCGGCCGATCTTCGACAGTAACGGACGATTCCATGGCTACCGCGGAGTCGCCAGGGACATCACCGAGCAAAAGCGCGCGGAACAACTCGAGCGCCTCGTGTACTCAGTCGGGCACAGCATCGCTGAGGCCAGCGGCCCGTCCGAGGCGATGGCGCTCGTGATCCGCAGCCTGTGCGAATCGGAGCAGTGGGAGTACGGCCAGTATTTCCGAGCGGTTGCGAACGGTGACGCTCTCCGTCTCAGTGAATCCTGGGGTGTGCCGGATCCCGCGGTTCAGTTGCTCATCGAACCTTCGAAGCGGCAGTCGCACGAAACCGCTCATCGCCTAGGCAGCGGATTGGTGGGGCAGGTGTGGCAATCGGGCCAGCCGCTATGGGCGGCTGAGTTTGCCGAAAAGGTCAGTACAGGTCCTGCGTCTCCTCCCAGCGAGGCCAGCATACGCTGCCGATTCGCGTTTCCAGTGCTGGCGGAGGGAAGGACAATCGGGGTGCTCGTGCTAGGCAGCCGCACAGCGTGCAAGCCCGATGAGCGGCTAACGCAAGCCATCTGCGTGATCGGGAGCCAGATTGGTCAATACTTGCGGCGCAAAGAGACCGAGGAGGACCTGCGCCGGTTTCGTACCGCCATGGACGCATCGGCCGACCTGATGCTGCTCGTGGACCCGATCAGCATCCGATATATCGACGTCAACGATGCGGCGTGTCGGGCACTGGGCTACAGCCGGAAGGAACTGTTGGCGATGGGACCGCAGGACATCTTCTCGACCTCCCGAGAGGAACTTGTATCGATCTACAAGAAACTACTTGCCAGCGATCGCAGCGCACCGCGCGTGGAAGGCGAATATCGCTGCAGGGATGGATCGAAGCTCCCGGTTGAGGCGTATCCCCGCGCACTTCGCTCGCCGAGCGGAGATATCATCGTTTCGATCGCGCGCGACATCCGCGAACGCAAGCGTGCCGAGCAGTTGCTGCTGCTCGAGCATACGGTTACGCGCGCCCTTGCCGAGGCGGACAATGCCTCGGCCGCGCTTACGGCCGCGATGCGCGCAGTCTGCGAGTCTGAAAACTGGGACTGCGCCAGATACTTTTGCATGGATGAGAAGAAGCCCGGTGGGTTGCGCTTCGAGGCGGCGTGGGGTATCGCGAGCGAAGCGATCGAGCGATACATCGCAAATTCACGCGATATCGTCTACAGCCCGGGGGTAGGCCTGATCGGAATCGTGTGGCAGACGGGACAACCGATCTGGTCCTCGGATCTTTACGAAGATGTGCGTGTTTCGCAGACCGCGCTGGCGCGTCAATCGGGCATTCACGGCGCATTTGTCTTCCCTGTGGTCTCGGAGGGCAAATCGATTGGTGTACTCGCGTTCACCAGTCGAGAAATCCGCGAACCCGAGGCTCGACTGTTGCGGGCGATTGGCGTGATCGGCAGCCAGATCGGTCAGTTCATGCGCCGCAAGCAGGCTGAAGCCGCCCTACGAGAAAGCGAGGAGCGTTTCCGCAGCCTGACGCGGCTCTCCTCGGACGTCTACTGGGAGCAGGATGACGAGTACCGCTTTACCATTATCAGCGATATCGGCGGCGAGCAAGGCAATGTGCGACATCGTACTTTGATCGGCAAGAAGCGCTGGGAGGAGCATTGCCTCAACATGACTGCGGAGGATTGGGCCGCGCATATTGCGATCCTCGACGCGCATGAACCGTTTTACGAGCTGGAACTTTGCAGACCGGGCGAGTCTGGCGATAGGACATGGATAGGCATAAGCGGTGAGCCGAAGTTCGATGCATCGGGACGCTTCGCTGGCTATCGCGGTGTGGGAAAGGACATCACGGAGCGCAAGCGAACCGAGGAACGCATTGAGCATATGGCGAATCACGACTCGCTGACCGCGTTGCCCAACCGGGCGATGTTCGGCGTAGTGCTAAAGTTCGCCTTGCAAAATGCGCGCCGCTACCGTCGCCAATTCGCGGTGCTGTTCATCGACCTGGATCGCTTCAAGGTCATCAACGATACTCTCGGCCATGAGGCCGGCGACCAACTGCTGCAGGAGATGGCTCGGCGCCTGACGCAGACGGTGCGCACCAGCGATGCCGTCGCGCGCCTGGGAGGGGACGAATTCGTGGTGCTGGTGCAGGAGGTGGGCGAAGCGCGCCAAGTCGAAACGGTCGCGCGAAAGATTCTCGTTGCCCTCACTAAGCCGGTGTTCATCGGCGGGCAGGAGTGTCGGGTCACGGCAAGCATCGGCATCTGCATGTATCCCGCTGACGCGCTGGATGAGCAGACGTTGATGAAGAACGCCGACATTGCGATGTACCGCGCAAAGGGGGAAGGCAAGAACACCTATAAGTTCTACTCCAAGGACCTCAACGCCCTTTCCTTCGGGAATCTGGCGCTGGAGACGAGCTTGCGGCGCGGCCTGGAGCGCAATGAATTTCTACTTCACTACCAGGCCAAGCTAGATCTCACAACGCGGAAGATCTCCGGCGTCGAGGCGCTGCTGCGCTGGCAGCACCCGGTCCAGGGCTTGGTGCCGCCCGGCCGGTTCATCCCGCTGGCGGAGGAAACCGGACTGATCGTGCCAATCGGAAAATGGGTGTTGAATGCAGCCTGCGCGCAGAACATGGCGTGGCAGAAATCTGGGCTGCCCGCATTGCGCATGGCGGTCAATCTCTCGGCTCGCCAATTCGCGGACCAAAATCTGCTCCACGACATTTCCGCTGCGCTGCGGGACAATGCCATGCCGCCGGAGTTGCTGGAGCTCGAACTTACCGAGAGCATGGTGATGCAGGACGTGGAACGTGCCGGCAAGCTTCTTGTCGCCATCAAGGCGCTTGGCGTACGGCTTGCCATAGACGACTTCGGCGTGGGTTACTCCTCGCTGAATCACCTCAAGCGCTTTCCGATCGACACGCTCAAGGTGGATCGGTCTTTCATCCGCGACCTGCCGCAGGATCCCGAGGACCAGGCAATTACAAAAGCGATCATTGCGATGGGCAAGAGCCTCAACCTCACCGTCGTCGCGGAAGGCGTCGAAACGCTGGGACAGGAGACCTTTCTGCGCGATCATGCCTGCGACGAAACCCAGGGTTACTACTTCAGCAAACCGATTGCGAGCGATCAGTTCGCGGAATTGTTGCGAGCGCGTCTCGAGCGGACCGAGTAGCCGAGCGAGCAGCGCGCACCTAAGCAGCATTCCGTGGATCACGCCTGGATCGCTGGCGCGGCGCATCGCCCCGGCGGCCAAATTGAAGGTTGCGCAGGGTCGGACGATATAATCGCTCCGTGCAAGTCTTGCGCGGAAATGCGCACTGTTGCGCGTAAGCCGGATTGCAGGTTTCCTGGCTTCAATTACGGAGATAGGGCGTGCTTGCCTGGCAGCTTCGAGCGTCGAAAGAAGGCCGCCGCGCTCCGGCCAGAAAGATAGATGGGGTTTTGCAAAACGTGGAAGCAGCCGAGTGGGACTGACAGGCGACGAGACCCATATGCGCCGCGCGCTGGATCTCGCGCGACGCGCTGCGGAGGAGGGCGAGGTTCCGGTGGGTGCGGTGGTCGTCGCTGGTGCCGAGGTGCTCGGCGAGGGCTGGAACCGGCCCATCGCGGCCTCGGACCCCACGGCACACGCCGAAATCCAGGCGATGCGCGCCGCCGCAGCACGGCTCGGCAACTACCGCCTCACCAATGCGACGCTGTACGTGACGCTCGAACCCTGCCCGATGTGTGTCGGAGCGATCTTCCATGCGCGCGTTCGGCGCGTGGTATTCGGCGCGAAGGACCCCAAGACCGGCGCTGCGGGCAGTGCTATCGATCTCTTCCAAGACGAAAGGCTCAATCATCACGCCCTGCTTGAAAGCGGTCTGCTCGCTGAGGAATGCGGAGCACTGCTGAAACGATTCTTTGCCGCGCGCCGATGAAGATCGCCATCGACATTCCGACGCAGACGCTTTCGCTGCTCGATGCTGCCGGAAGGCTGGTCCATCGCTACGCCGTCTCGACCGCAAAGAACGGCGTCGGTGAACTGAACGGCAGCTACTGCACGCCGCGTGGTCGGCACATCGTGCGTGCAAAGATCGGCGCGGGAGCTCCCGAGAACGCGGTATTCGTAAGGCGTCGGCCGACGGGCGAACTTTGGTCGCCAGAACTCGGCGCGCAGTTTCCCGGGCGTGACTGGATCCTCACACGGATACTTTGGTTGTCGGGCAGCGAGCCGGGTCGCAACCGTCTCGGTGAGGTCGACACGATGCGCCGCTACATCTACATCCACGGCTCGCCCGATAGCGCGGTGATGGGGAAACCCGGTTCGATCGGCTGCGTACGGATGCGCAATCGCGACATCATCGAACTCTTCGAGAAAGTGCCGCCTTACACCCCGGTAGAAATCCGGGGCTAGCGGGCAAGACGCGCAATGCCCTCCCTGTCCGGATCGCGAAGAACGCCTTTCTCGCAGACCAGGGCAGTAATCAGATCATGCGGCGTGACATCAAAAGCCGGGTTGCGTACCAGCACTCCCTGCGGCGCCCAGTTCATGCCACGATAGCCCGTCACTTCGTCCGCACCGCGTTCCTCGATCGGAATCTCACTACCGTCGGCGATCGACATATCGAAGGTCGAAAGCGGCGCGGCGACATAGAACGGCAGGCCGTGGCGCTGCGCCAGCACCGCGAGCGTAAAGGTGCCGATCTTGTTCGCCACATCGCCGTTCGCTGCGACGCGATCCGCTCCGACGATCACCAGATCGACTTCTCGCCGGCTCATCAAGTGGCCCGCCATATTGTCGGTAATCAGGGTGACGGGAATCTTCTCCCGCACCATCTCCCAGGCGGTGAGCCGCGCACCCTGCAGATAGGGTCGGGTTTCGTTGGCGATCACCGAGACACGCTTGCCCTGATCGCGCGCCGATCGGATTACGCCGAGCGCCGTGCCGTGGCCCGCGGTAGCGAGTGCCCCGGCGTTGCAGTGGGTCATGATGCGTGCGCCATCCTTGATCAGCGCCGCGCCGTGTTGTCCCATCGCGCGATTGATTGCCAGGTCTTCGCGCAGGATGTCGAGCGCCTCTGCTTCCAATGCACCCGCGCCGCGCGCATCGAGCGCCTTACGCATGCGCTCAAGCGCCCAAAAGAGATTCACCGCGGTCGGGCGGCTCTCGGCAAGCAGGTCGAAAGCGGCATCGAGCGTTTCTCCACGCAGCGCTTCAAGCGCAATGCCGAAGGCGGCGGCGCAGCCGATCGCGGGAGCGCCGCGTACCACCATGTCACGAATCGCCTGCGCGACATCGAGCGCGCGACGGCACTCGAGGTACTCGATGCGCTCGGGCAGTAGTCGTTGATCAAGCAACTCAAGCCGGCGTTCGCGCCAGCGCAGCGTCTCGACGGCCATTTCCGCGCTCACACGACGCGCTCGTTACCGCCATCGACCGGCACCTGCGCGGCGGTAGTTTTGCCGAATAGCGTCCCGCACATTTCGGCGGCGAGTTCCGCGACATCCTTCGAGAAAACCGCAGTCTTGAGCAGGTTGTTCTTTTTGTACTGTTCGACCGTGAGGTTATAAGCCTTCGCGCGCGAAGCCAGCACCTCATCAGTCCATAGCGCCGTATCGTAGACCGCATTGGGATGAACCGAGTTGATCCGGATGCCGTCCTTGCCCCATTCGAGCGCCGCGACGCGCGCGAGCTGGTTGAGCGCGGCCTTGGACGCCGAATAGGCCGCGGCGCCCGGTCCCGGCGCGGGGACGTTCTTCGAACCAATCACCACGATACGCCCGCCGCGCGGGGCGAGCGACAGCAACGGGTGGCCGAGCTGCATAACCACCAGGCTCGCCTCGACGTTAACCGCCATGCTGTTGCGCCAGGTTTCCGCCGAGATGTCCTGGACAGGTTGCGATGCGGGGAAGATGCCGGCGTTCAGGACCAGCATGTCGAGGCCGCCGAAGCGCTGAATCGCTATATCGAGCGCAACCGCGAGCGCCGCGCGATCAGTGAGATCGCAGACGAGACCAAGGAAATCGCTGCGCGACCACAGTGTCTCGATTGCCGGATTTCGGTCGAGCCCCACTACGGCCGCACCGCGCTTGAGGAAGGCCTCAACGCATGCCTTGCCGATGCCCGAGGCGGCGCCGGTCACGAACGCGACCTCGCCGCTAAACGCGGGCGGCGACCCGGCCTTGCGCAGCTTGGCCTGTTCGAGATCCCAGTACTCGATATCGAAGGTATGCCGGTCGTCGAGCGCCCGCCAGCCGCCGAGCAGTTCGGCACGCAGGATCACGTCGATAGTGTGGTCATACAACTCCTCGACGATTACACAATCCTTGGCCGTACGCCCCATCGCCGCGAAACCAAACCCGGGGTCGAGCACCATGCGAGGCGCGGGATCGAGCATGGTTTTCGGCTCTTTCGCGTTTGTCGCATGGCGTCTGAAATAGGACTTGTAGCGCTCGACGAATGCCTGGACATCGCGCCCGAGCATCGGCAGCGGTTTGGTACGGATCACATGGTCGGGCGTCGCCGGACCGCGCTGCGAGAGGCTTTGTACTTCCGCATGGCGCGCAAAGGCAAGAAACTTGGGGGTCGCATTGATCCGCATCAGCAGCGGCAGGCCCGCGGTCTCACTCACCTGGCGGCGCAGGCGGGCGAGTTCCACACGGTCGATCTTCGCTGGCAAGGGCGCCGGCGGCGGCACGCTCCAGGCCTTCTTCTCCGCGAGATAGTCCTCGGCTCGCGCCACGAGTTCGATCATGCGTTCGTAAGACTGCTTCGCGTCGGCGCCGAAGGAAAAGATTCCGTGCGAGAGCAGCACCATCCCGATCGTGTTCGGTCCCGCCTGGCGCGCGAACTCGCGCGCGCAATGGGCGGCGAGATCGAAACCCGCCATGATGTAGGGAATCACGACCACGCGATCACCGTAGATCTCGCGCACGCGCTGCTCACCGCCGGGGGAATTCGACACGGACAGCACCGCATCGGCGTGAGTGTGGTCGACGTAGGGGTAGGGCAGGACCGCGTGCAGAATCGTCTCCACCGAGGGCGCGGGCGCGCCGGCGCGCAGCATGTGCGTGGCGAGCTCGTTCACCATCTGTGGGTCCGACAACGCGCGGAGTGTCGCGAGCCGCCGGACGTAGTCGAGCTGCACCGGCGCAAAGCCCGCCGCTTCAATCGTTTCCAGGTCCCAGCCGCTGCCCTTCACGTACAGCACCTCCTGCGACGCACCGAACAGATCGGTTTCGTGCAGCTTGACCGAGGTATTGCCGCCGCCGTGCAGCACCAGCGACTTGTCGCGCCCCAGCA
>JAOUFA010000155.1 GCA_029858545.1 Betaproteobacteria bacterium | reverse complement strand
CGCGTGTACTTGTTGTCGGCCTGGAAATAGAAAACGTCTTCCACGGTGATGACGCGCACGGTTTGTCCATGCGATGCGTTGATCCAGCGCAGATAGCTTCGTGTCGGCACGGCAAGCTCGCGCAGCAGTCCGTCCATCGACGGCGCGGGGTGACCGATACGCTCCTTGAGACGGGCAACCGTGACCGCCAGACGCGCCGCACTGACCGGCTTGAGAACAAAATCGGCCGCGCCGTGCTCGAATGCCGCCACCGCATGCTGGTCGTAGGCGGTCACAAACACGACGTGGCAGCGACCGCTCGCCTGGCGCGCCACTTCGAGACCGGTCAGGCCCGGCATCTGGATATCGAGAAACAGGATATCCGGCGTATCGGCCTCCAGCATATGCAGCGCGGCAATGCCGTCGCCGGCCTGGGCAACGACCTGCAGCTCCGGCCAGAGCGATCCGAGCAGTTCCGCGAGTTCTTCACGCAGCAGCGGTTCGTCCTCGGCGATGATGGCGCGCGGTTTGGCCACGTGATCCCTCTTCCGCGGCAGCGGGGCAACTTCCCCGCCTGAGGACGCGGATCCCTCAATAATCGCATACAGGCGCCGCCTGTTCCAGTCGCTTCCCAGCATTACCCGGGCGGTTCAAATCGGCTTCGACAACGGGCAAAGTTCCGAAGCGGCGTGCCGCTCGCGGTGAGCGGCCTTTGGCCGCGCGGCGGTGACTACGATGCTTACCGGCTGCGGCTGTGCGAGCCTCTGCCGCTCGTTTGCCCGGACCATCGCCAGGTTCACGGTGCCCAGCGCGGCGCCATTCACGCACAGCGCGATACCGAATGAAAGCACGCGGTAGGTACCGTTCATGACGAACCTCCGGATACAGGGAGTTCTCAGCCTAGAGGACCTCCCGGCTCGGTTCAACGACGGAGCGACGAAACGCCCTTTCCGGCAACCCAATCGGCGCAAGGCCCGACGAAAGCGACGCGGCTTGCCGGGACCGGGCATCGGGTTTTCCCTCGCGGTCTTCCCCCTGGGTGGATCGGCCCGACAATGTGCAGGGCGCGTGGCGCGCGCGCGGGCGCGGCCCTAGAATGGAGGGACGGTCCAGACCCATGTCCACCCACCCCAATCCGGTTTCAGACTCCGACGAGGAGGAAGGCCGCTACAAGCTTCCGTCGCTCCTCGCGCTCTCGGAGATCGCCTCGAGCCTGTCGACCGGCACCGACGTCGAGGCGCTGCTCGGGCGCTATCTCAGCACGATGATCCGCATCGCCGGCGCCTACGCCGGCGCGGTACGGCTGGTGACGCCCGACGGCCGGCACCTGCGCCTGGTGACCTCGACGGGCATGCCGCAGGACCTGGTCGCCCGGGAGCGCATCGTGCCGATCGATTGCGGCGTATGCGGCCAGGCGCTCGCCGCGCGCGCGCAGCAATGCGCCCATTCCTTCGCCGCCTGCGGCACCACCGGCACGCACCCGTTCTTTGCCGAATGCGGCGAGATGCACGCGGTGCCGCTGCGCCACAAGGGCCAGGCGATCGGCGTGTTCAACCTCTTTCTGCGCAAGGCGGGCGCGCTGCCCGCCGATGTGCGCACGCTCTTCGGCACCATCGGCGAGCACCTCGGCATGGCGCTCGACAACGCGCGCCTCACCCGCGAGAACACGCGCATCGGCCTGGTGACCGAGCGCCAAATGCTCGCCAATCAGGTGCACGATTCGCTCGCGCAGACCCTCGCCTACGCGCGCATGCGCGCCGCCGCGGCCGGAAGCGCGCTGTCTTCGGGAGACACCGGACGCGTGCAGCGCTACCTGGGTGAACTCGAAGCGGCGATCGAGACGGCATACGGCGAAGTACGCGGCCTGATCGAACAGTTTCGCGAGCCGATGGACCCGCGCGGCCTGTCGGCGGCGTTGCGCGACCTGATCGAGCGGGTCGGCGAGCGCTCCACGCTGCGCACCGAATTCATCAACCGTGCGCAGGATCTCGCTCTCACACCCGAGCAGGAAGTACAGGTGTTCCACATCGTGCAGGAAGCGATGACCAACGCGCAACGCCATGCCCGGGCGAGCGAAATACGCCTGATCATCGATCGCGACGGCGAGTATGCCCGGCTCGGCATCGAGGATGACGGCACCGGGTTCGACGCCGCGCGCGACGGCGAGCCGGGGCACTTCGGTCTGTCGATCATGCGCGAGCGCGCGGCGCGCCTGGGAGGCGAACTGACGGTGCGCTCACAGTCCGGCAGCGGCACGCGCATCGACCTGCGCTTTCGCATCGCGCCATGACCGCAACCCCGTTGCGCGTCCTGCTCGTTGATGACCACACGCTGTTCCGGCGTGGGCTCGCGGAGTTGCTCGAACAGGACGGCCGCGTGCGCGTGGTGGGTGCCACCGGCAATGCCGCCGAAGCGTTCGAGCTGCTCGCGGTGCAGCCCGAAGTCGTGCTGATGGACCTCAACATGCCCGGCGAGAGCGGACTCGAGATCCTGCGCCGCTGGCGCGCCGAAGGCATCGACGTGCCGGTGGTCGCGCTCACGGTCAGCGAGTCGGCCGAGGACATGGCGCAGGCACTGCGCGGCGGCGCGCGCGGCTATCTGCTGAAGAGCATGGAACCCGACGAGGTCATCGAGGCGCTGTTACGCGCCGCACGCGGCGAGGTCGCGGTCGCGCCGGCGATGACCGGCAAGCTCCTCGGCCTGCTCGATGGTGGCGTCAAGCAAGGCACGCTGCTCGACCGGCTCACCGAGCGCGAGCGCGAAATCCTCGGTCATCTTGCGCTGGGAAAGAGCAACAAGGCGATCGCGCAGGAAGTCGGCATCAGCCTCGACACCGTGAAGCTGCACGTAAGGAACGTGCTCGCCAAGCTCAATCTCTCGTCGCGCGTCGAGGCGGCGGTCTACGCGGTGCAGCACGACCTGAGCGGGGGAATGCCGGCGCGCGGCAAGAGCAAATCCTAGCCAGGGCGCAGGCACGGGTGATCAGACCGCGGACGCCGCCGTCTGAATCGTCCGCCGGGTCGCGACAATCAAACGTGGTCCGTCCGCAGGTTACGCGAGCTTGACCAGTTGCTTGCCGAAATTCCTCCCTTGCAATAGATCGATCAATCCCTGCGGCGCGTTCTCGATGCCCTGCACCACCGACTCGCGGTACTTGAGTTTCCCCTGCGCATAGTAGCCGCCAAGTGCCTGCAAGGCCTCGCCGAAGCGCTCCTTGCGGTCGAACACCAGCATGCCCTGCACCTTCATGCGATTGACGAGGATCGCGCGGAACATCTTCACGCCGTAGGGTTCGGCCGCGTTGTAGTCCGAGATCAGGCCGCAGACGATCACGCGCGCGTTCATATTGACGAGCTTGAACACGGTGTCGAGGGTCTCGCCACCGACGTTCTCGAAATACACGTCGACGCCTTGCGCACAGGCCTGCTTCAGGTCGCGATACAGGTTGCCCGCCTTGTAGTCGACGCAGGCATCGAAGCCGAGTTCCTTCACCACGTAGTCGCACTTCGCCTTGCCGCCGGCGATGCCGACCGCACGGCAGCCCGCGAGCTTGGCGAGCTGTCCCACCACGCTGCCGACCGCGCCCGAGGCGGCCGACACCACCACGGTGTCGCCCGCCTTCGGCTCGCCGATATCCTTCATGCCGAAATACGCCGTCATGCCCGGCATGCCGAGCAGGCCGAGGTAGTAGGAAAGCGGCGCACGCGCCGCATCGACCTTGAAGAGTTCCGCGCCCGGCTGGCAGCCGTAGAGCTGCCAGCCAAGACCCGTCAGCACCTTGTCGCCGGCAGCGAAACCCTTGTGTTTCGATTCGAGCACCTCGCCGACCGTCTGCCCGACCATCAGCTCGCCGAGCTCGACACTCTTCGCATAGCTCTTCGCTTCGCTCATGCGCCCGCGCATATACGGGTCGAGCGAGAGCCAGAGATTCTTCACCAGCACCTCGCCGTCCTTCGGCGTGCCGGCGGATACCTCCTCGAGGCGGAAGTTTTCCGGTTTCGGCAGGCCCTGCGGCCGGCTCGCGAGCACCCAGCGCCGGTTGTTCATGCGAGCCTCGCAAAGCGTGCGAGATGGTGCTCGGCGTCGCCGAACTGCTGCGCGATCGCCGTCAAACGCCGAAATGTATGACTCACCTTCATCTCCTCGGACATGCCCATGCCTCCGTGTAATTGAATCGCCTCCTGACTCACCTGCCGGCAGGCATCGGCAATGCGGATCTTTGCCGCCGAGATCGCGCGAGCGCGCTCGCTCGCGTCGCTCGCGCTATCGGCTCTTGTACAGGCAAGGCAGGCCATCGAGCGCGCCTGCTCGGTGGCGACCACCATGTCGACCATGCGGTGCTGCAGCGCCTGGAAGCTGCCGATCGGCACGCCGAACTGCTTGCGCGTCTTCAGGTATTCGAGCGTCGCGTCGCAGGCCTGCTTGAGCGCGCCCACCGCTTCGATGCACAGCAGCGCGGTGGCGAAATCGACCGCCTCTTCGATGTGCGGCAGCGCGCCGCCCTCGGCTCCGAGCAGCGCAACGGCATCGACCGTCACGCCCTTCAACACGACATCCGCCGCACGCATCTCGTCGAGCGTGCGATAGGACTTGAGCGTCAGGCCCTGCGCGGCATGATCGACGACGAACAGGCTGATGCCCTGTTCGTCCGCCGCTTCGCCCGCGGTGCGCGCCGAAACGATGAGCTTCTGCGCCATCGGCGCGCCGAGCACCAGACATTTCTCGCCGTCGAGGCGCCAGCCGCCGCCGGCGCGCACCGCGCGCGACTCGACCCGCGCGAGGTTGTAGCGCGCGCCCTTCTCGCCGTACGCGAAGGCCATGCGCAGCCGGCCGTCGGCGATCGCCGGCAGCAACGCCTGCTTTTGCGCGTCGCTCGCGCCGCGCGCGACAAGCCGCGCGGCGAGACCGACGGTGGGCAGGAAGGGCTCGACCACCAGCGCCTCGCCCATCGCCTCCATCGCACCCATCAGGTCGACCGCGCCGCCGCCGAAGCCGCCGTACTCCGAGGGCAATGCAAACCCCAGCACGCCCAGTTCGGCGAGCTTCGCCCACAGCGACTCGCTCCAGCCTTCGGCTGAGGCGACAATCTTCCTGCGCGTGTCGAAATCGTAGTCCTTGCCGAGCAGGCGCCGCACCGAGTCAGCGAGCAGTTGCTGCTCTTCGCTGTAGTCGAAATTCATGATTGCGACCTCATTCCATGGATGCGCATCGCCGGGTTCGGGTTTCTCATGGTCTCCGCATTTTGCACACTTGCGCTTTGCGCAAATGAGCAAAATGCGGAGATCGAAATAGATTCATACCAGCGAGACGCTTGACCGCGTACCTTTTCCTGCCTGGTGCCTTGCGCGAATTCACAACCCCAACGTCATCTTCGCGATGATATTGCGCTGGATTTCATTCGAGCCAGCGTAGATCGTGGTCTTCCTCGTATTGCAGTAGCGCGGCGCAAGCCCCGCCATCAACCCTCCCGCATCGTCCTCGCCCGCCACCGGCTGCGCGAGCGGCCCGGCCGCCTGCATCATCAGCTCGGTGAGCATCTGCTGGATCTCGGTGCCCTTGATCTTGAGCATCGACACGTCGGCCCCGGGCGGCTGGCCGCTGCGGCGCATCTGATCAAGAAAGCGCAGATTGGTGATCTCGAGCGCCATCAGCTCGATCTCCAGGCGCGAGAGTTTGTCGCGAAAGCGCGCATCCTCGATGATCGGCCGCCCGTCGTCGCCCGGCTGCTGCGCGGCGAAGTCCTTCAGCTTGAGCAGTTCGCGCTTCGAGGCGCCGATGCGCCCGGTGCCCATGCGCTCGTGGCCGAGCAGGTACTTGGCGACGGTCCAGCCCTTGCCTTCGTCGTGCACCAGGTTCCCGACCGGCACCTTCACGTCGTCGAAGAACACCTCGTTCACCTCATGGCGCCCGTCCATCAGGATCAGCGGGCGCACGGTGATGCCGGGGGATTTCATGTCGATCAGCAGGAACGAGATCCCCTCCTGACGCCGCTCGGCGCCGGGGTCGGTGCGCACCAGGCAAAATATCCAGTCGGCGTACTGCGCGAGCGTGGTCCAGATCTTCTGCCCGTTGACCCGGTAAAAATCTCCCTGGCGCAGTGCCCTGGTCTTCAGCGACGCGAGGTCGGATCCCGAGCCGGGCTCGGAGTAGCCCTGGCACCAGAAGTCCTCGCCCTGATAGATGCGCGGCAGGAAGCGCTGCTTCTGCGCCTCGCTGCCGAAGCGGATCAGCACCGGCGCGCACATTTGCAGGCCGAACGGAACGAGCGGCGGCGCGCCCGCATAGCCGCATTCCTCCTCGAAGAGGTAGCGCTCGACCAGGCTCCATCCGGTGCCGCCCCACTCCTTCGGCCAGGCGGGCGCGACCCAGCCCTGCTTGGCGAGAATCTTGTGCCAGCGCAGCAGATCGTCCTTCGAAAGATGCGCGTAGTTCGCGACCTTGTCGCGCAGGTCTCGCGGCAGATTGGCATTCAGCCAGCTGCGTACCTGGTCGCGAAACGCGAGGTCTTGATTCGTGTAGCTGAGATCCATGTTGTCGCTCCTGCCGCCCGCGCGGATCACGCAGCAAGGTCGCGCGGAATGGCGAAGTGTAGCCGAGCCCGCGCCCGCCGGAGGATTGGCACGCCTGCGTCGTCGCCCCTAAAGAATCGTCACGCCCCCGTCGGCGACGATGGTCTGCCCGGTGACGAAGGCCGCCGCCTCGGAGGCGAGAAACACCGCGACGCCGCCAATGTCGCGCGGCTCGCCCAGGCGTCTCAGGGGCGTGGCCGCCTCGCGCGCGGCGCGCAACGTGTCGTCCTCCCAGAGCGCCCGGGCAAAATCGGTCCTGATCAGGCCCGGCGCAATGGCGTTGACGCGCACTTTCTTCGGCCCCCATTCGGCGGCGAGGTTGCGCACCAGATGGTGGCTCGCCGCTTTCGAAATACCGTAGCTGCCGATCACGGTATTCGCCACCAGGCCGGCGATCGAACCGGTGACGATGAAACTGCCGCCACCGCGCGCCGCCATCGCCGGCAGCGTCAACTTGGCGAGCCACAGCACGCTTTTCACGTTGTTGGCGAACACCTTGTCGAAGGCCTCGTCGGGCAGATCGGCGAGCGGGCCGTAATAGGGGTTCGCCGCGGCGTTCGCCACCGCGATATCGATGCCTCCCCAGGCGGCCTGAACCCTCTCCACCAGCCGCGCCAGGTCTTCCTGGCGCGACACATTGCAGGGCTGTGCGATCACCGGCCAGCCCCGGGATTCGAATTGCACGCGCAGCGCCTCGCAGGCCTCGGCCTTGCGGCTCGATACCGCCACCCGGGCACCGGCACGCGCCAGTTCCTCGGCAACCGACTTGCCGATGCCTCGCGTCGAGCCGGTGACGAGCGCCACCTTGCCGGTAAGGTCAAAAAGGGATTGCGTCATGTTCTGCCCCCCGCGCACACGAATGTTTCACCCTGCGAAATCAAATTCTGCTAAGTTGACACAATACCGTCCCGGAAGGAATATCGAAACGTGAAACGTCGGCGCGGCAGGTGCGCGCCGCCACTACCGCCGTAGCCATTGCCATAACCATTGCCAACACCAACACGAACAAGGAGATAGGATTCATGGGGGCACCGGAGACCAATGCCACGCTTGCGCTGGCGTCGGGCGGATTTGACTATGAGCACGAGGGCGACCGCCAGTTCGCCACCACCCTCGCGCGTGGACTCGACGTGCTGCGCTGCTTTACGCCGATCGAGCCGCTGCTCGGCAACAAGGAGATTTCGCAACGCACGGGGCTTCCCAAGCCGACGGTGTCGCGCCTCACCTACACCCTCACCAAGCTCGGCTATCTGCGCCACAACATACGCCTGGGCAAGTATCAACTCGGCTCGGCGGTGCTCTCGATAGGCTATCCGCTGCTCGCTTCGATGAGCGTACGCCAGGTGGCGCGCCCCTTCATGAAGGAACTCGCCGATCACTGCAACGGTTCGGTATCGATCGGCATGCGAGACCGGCTGAGCATGGTGTATGTCGAATCGACGCGCAGCGGCAACGGACTCACCACGCTGCCCGACATCGGTACCGCGGTGCCGATCGCACAGGCCGCGGTCGGCCGTGCCTTTCTCGCCGCCTGCACGCCGCCAGAGCGCGAAGCGCTGCTCAACCAGATCAAGGTCAAGGAACCCGAAAGCCACCGCAAGTTCCGCGCGGCGATCGACAAGAGCCTGGACGACATCCGCGGTCGCG
>JAOUFA010000588.1 GCA_029858545.1 Betaproteobacteria bacterium | reverse complement strand
GGCGCGCGTCGAAGCGCGCGGCGCCCTGATTCCGCGGTAGCGAGCGACCGAAGCCGGTAGGTGCTGCAATCGTTAAGGATTGCGCGAAGCGGGCCGCACCTGGCGGGTGAAGAAGTTCCTGATGTAGGGCGGGGGCTCGTCCCCCGCCGAGCGCTCGGTTCGGCGCAGGCGGTGGCCGGGGGCGTTCCGCCATGGGCACGTGCCGAACGACGCGGATGCGAGAAATCGTACGCCCCGGTGAAATTTTGTCGGATACCGTGCGTTGAAAGCCGCATGGTGATTCGACGAAAGCGCGATCCACGTACGGCGCAGGCGCCCTTGCCGTTCGAGTATCAGGTCGTGCCCGACGCGCAGGCGGCGGCGTTCACGGCGCATGGCGGCCTGCCGCTGGTGCTCGACACGATGCGCATTACGGGCGTGTCGGCGGCGATCGAGCAGGAGCTGCACTTTCGCAAGCGCCAGAGTGGCTACAGCGAGCGCGAGTTGATCGAAGCGATGGTGTTGCTCATCGCGGTGGGCGGCGAGTGCATGGAGGACATCGCGGCTCTGGGCGAGGATCGCGCGTTGCTCGGGCTGCTGGGCGTCGAGAAGCTGCCATCACCCGATGCGCTGCGTGCGGCGCTGCTCAGCTTCCACGACGAGAGCAAGCTCGAGCAGGCGCGCGCTGCGTTGGGCGACGGCGAGAAAGCGCTACTGGTACGCGCGAGCGAGCCGCTCAAGCAGCTGGGTCGCGTCAACACGGCGCTCATCGCGGCGATGAATCGCGCGCATCCGGCGCCGATCGCGACGCTCGAAGCAGACGCCTCGATCATCGAGAGCCACAAGCAGCAAGCGACGCCGCACTACGAAGGCGGCCGCGGCTATCAGCCGGTGGTCGTGTACTGGGTCGAGCACGACGCGATCCTGCACACCGAGTTTCGCGACGGCAACGTTCCGGCCGGCAAGGAGCCGCTGCGCGCGCTCGAGGACGCCGTCGCCGCGCTGCCGAGCGGAGTGCGTCGTCGCTTTCGCGGCGACAGTGCGTTCTACGAGTCGCACATGCTGCGCTTTCTGACGGACCCGACCAACGCATTCGAGCGCTTCACCATCAGCGCCGATATGGGCACCGACCTTCGCAAGCTCTGCGTCGCGGCACCGCCAGATGCGTGGCGGCTGCTCGAGGAGCGCGCGAACGAATCGGTGTGGATCACCGAGGTCGTGTTCACGCCGGGTGAGCTACCCAAGAACGCACAGCCGCTGCGCACGATCGCGATCCGCTTCGATCCTCGTCAGAGCGAGATCTTCGACGGGGACGGGCACGCGCGTTCGACGAAGTACTTGGCCATCGTGAGCAACGACTGGGACGAGGACGCCGGCAAGCTCCTGCGCTGGCACTGGCAGAAGGCCGGTTCGATCGAGCGCGTGCACGATGTGCTCAAGAACGAACTCGCCGCCGGCGTGCTGCCCTGCGCGGAGTTCGGAGCCAACGCGGCGTGGTTTCTCATCAACGCGCTGACGTACAACATCCTGAGCGCGCTCAAGACCTCGGGCCTGCCACCCGCGCTACACGACGCGCGTCCAAAGCGTCTGCGCCTGCGCGTCCTGAACCTCGGCGCGCAGCTCGTCTCGCACGCGCGGTCGCTGTTCGCGCGTGTCGCCGAGACGCTCGCTGCGGGCGTCGAGCTGCTGTCCGTGCGTCCGCGCCTCAGACTCGACTACGGCGCGCCGAGCGGATAGCCGCCTTCGGCGGCAGCGCGTTCGGTCGGATGATCAGATGATCGAGTTGCAGCGCTGAGACGCGGCCCCCCGGACGTTCGTGCGTCGGTGCGCCCGCCGCTCGCCGGGACACGCGAAACGTCTGCATGCGGTGCTGACCCCGGCGTGACGCGCGCCGCGGAGCCCGCGATGCGGCCTGCGAGGCGCCCGAACGACGCCTCGCCGCAGTCGTTCCGGCCACGGCAACATCCATGCCACGGGATTACGGCCAACCTTGCAGCCCTTGACAGATTTGAGCAGATTGAGCGCGAGATGACGCATAACG
>JAOUFA010000154.1 GCA_029858545.1 Betaproteobacteria bacterium | reverse complement strand
ACATTCGGTCGCGGTCGATTCACTCGCGGAAGGCGCTTTCGATGCCGTCGTCGACGTACGCTCGCCCTCCGAATTCGCCGAGGATCACATTCCGGGTGCGATCAACTGTCCGGTACTCGACGACGCGGAGCGCGCGCGGGTGGGAACCCTGTACAAGCAGGTATCGCCCTTCGCGGCGAAGAGGCTCGGCGCGGCGCTGGTCGCACACAACATCGCACGCCACGTCGAGACCGTATTCGCCGAGCGGCCGCGCGCGTGGAAGCCACTCGTCTATTGCTGGCGCGGGGGCAAGCGTTCGGGCGCGATGGCGCATGTGTTGCGCGAAATCGGCTGGGATGCGCACACCCTGGAAGGCGGCTATAAGGCTTACCGGCGCCAGGTCGTCGAACGACTCGCAGTACTGCCTGCCAACTTCGAATTTCGCGTCGTTCATGGCGTCACCGGCAGCGGCAAGAGCCGCTTGCTGCACGCGCTTGCCGAGGCGGGCGCGCAGGTGCTCGATCTGGAAGGTCTCGCCGCGCATCGCGGCTCGGTTCTGGGCGGGCTCCCCGAACGCCCGCAGCCCTCGCAGAAGATGTTCGATAGCCGGCTGCTTGCCGCCCTCGCCGCGCTCGACGCGACGCGGACGGTCTTCGTCGAGGGCGAGAGCAAGAAGATCGGCCAGTTGCACGTCCCCGACGTACTGATCGAACACATGCGCGCCGCCGATTGCGTGCTGCTCGAAGCCGAACTCGCAACCCGCGTTGCGCTGCTAAACGACGAGTACCGCCACTTCTTCGAGGATCGCGCAACGCTCGACGCGCAACTTGCCTGCCTGCGCAGCCTGCACGGACAGGAGCGCGTCGTCCGCTGGCAGTCTCTCGCCGCGGAAGGTCACTGGGAGGAACTCGTGCGCTGTCTGCTTGCCGATCATTACGATCCGGCCTATCGACGCTCGGCGATGCGCAATTTTGCGCGCCTGCCGCAGGCCATCACCGTGCGAGTCGATTCACCCGAACCCGAGTCCTTTGCGCGCATTGCGCGCCGCCTGATTGGCGTACGCCAGGAAGAATCGGCGGCCTAAAGTCGGTGGTCGGGCGGGTGCCTCCCGGATTGATCTGCTACCTCTTCTGACCCGCCGACCCGCTCATATTCGTGTCGTACCCGGGAACAACACGCACATCGAGCACGCATACTGCGCCGCCTCGCGCTGCCTCCAAGCCCTGCTTGATCGCGGCCTTCAGTCCTGCCGAGTCGGTCACCGGCCCGATCGCCACCGCGCCTTGCGCGCGCGCCATCATGGCGAGATCGATATCGGGGCCCGAGATGCGCTGGCCGACCCACTTGTTCTCGACCGGTCGCGCGCGTTCCTTCGCCACGCGCTCCTGGTGCAATTCATCATTGAAGAAGGAGCGATTGTTCGCGACGATGATGAGGCACGGCAGGCCGTAGTGCACCGCGGTCCACAGCGCGGTGACGCCCATCAGAAAATCGCCGTCGCCCAGGATGCCCACCGGCAAACGCCCGCTTCCGTTGAGCGCCAGCGCGGCACCCACCGTGATACCGGGCCCGGCCCCGACGCCGCCCCCGCCATTCGAGCCGATGTAGTCGAGGGGATGGTGGAAATGTCGATACGCGCCGTTCCAACCGAGCGGCAGATGGGTGATGCACAACTCCGCAGCACTGCTCGATGCGTTCAGCGCATCGGCGATTGCGCGAATCGACACCGCCTCACCAGCCGGGGCGAAGGCCGCCGGGGCCGCCACGATGGCGCCCGCCGCCCGCGGTGTCACGACATCGATGAGCAATGGCACTGCGGCTTCAGGCTCGCACAGGAGGTAGACATCCGCGGGCGGCAAACCCTGGTAGTCCATGCTCCAGCCGCGGTGGATATGCGCGTCGGTCGAAACCCGGATCACCTGCGCGCTCACCGGCTCCGCCCCCCAGGCCTGCTTGAGCGAGCCGGCGAGATCGACCCAGTCGAGCGACAGCACGACGTCGGCTTCGCGCAGCAGCGTCGCCGCATCCTGCGAGAGAAACGTCGCGGGTGGCGCGGCATGCAGCGGATGATCGGTCGGGAAGGACGCGCCGACCTTGAGGTCGGTAAATACGCGGGCCTGCAGTTTCTCGGCGAGCGCGACTCGCTGGCGCCAACCCTCCTCGCTGCGCGACACGCGACCGATGAGCATGACCGGGCGCTTGGCGCTCGACAGTAACCTTCCCGCCGCGGCGACCAGCGTTGCCTCGGGCGCGACCGATGGAGGCGCCTGGTAGCGCGCCGCATCCGGCAGCTGCGCCATCGGCCCGATCTTATCCTCCTGTAACGCGGCATCGAGGTTGACGTATACCGGACCGCGGGGAGATGTCTGCGCGATCTGCACGCCACGCAACAGCGCCTCCTGGGCTGCCGGCACCGACCCGGGTTGGTTGTCCCACTTGGTGTAGTCGCGCACCAAGGCGCCCTGATCGGAGGCGGTATGGATCCAGTCGATCCAAGGCCGGCGGCGCGCCGCGTCCCAGGGGCCGGTGGCGCCCAGAACGAGCATCGGCATGCGGTCGCACCAGGCGTTGAAGATCGCCATCGAGGCGTGCATCAGTCCCACGTTGGAGTGCACCACCGCCCCCATTATCCGCCCGCTCGCCTTGGCATAACCCTGCGCGATCGCTACCGCAGACTCCTCGTGCAGGCACAGCAGCATTTGCGGCCGGACATTGCCGAGATAGTTGACGATACTGTCGTGCAGTCCGCGATAGCTCGCTCCCGGATTCAGTGCGAGGTAGGGGATGTCGAGTGCGCGGAGCATCGCGGCCACGGCGTCGCTGCCCCAGAACTCTTTCTGCTCCGGAGCCCGCACCGGGGTGTCGTGATGGGGCGTGCCGGGGGTATTGCCGTTCTTCATCGGAATTCCTTCAGTGCGGTTATTTTTCGGGAGACGGGTGGCGTCGCAGCAGACGACCCATCAGGCTGTTGGAGCCGACCGCGAGGACGAAAATAAGGAGAATTACGGCATACAGGTCGGGCACACGAAACTGGCTGTAGTGTTCGTTCGCGAGGTACCCCAGTCCTGCGTTCGACAGCTTGATTTCGGAGAGCAGCACACCCACCACCGCAAGACCGAAGCCCAGGCGCATGCTGGTAACCAACGATTCTCGAAGCGCCGGCAGGTAGACCCGCGTGGCCATGTTCCATGCCGATAGACGAAAGCTGCGCCCGACCCGCGCATACACCGGATTCAACTGCCTGACGCCCGCCGCGGTATTGATCGCGACCGGAAAGAACGACGACAGCGCACCAAGCGCGATCTTCGAGGCGATGCCGGTGCCGGCGAGCAGCATCACGATCGGGAGAAAGACAATCTTCGGTGCGGTGGCGACGCCATCCACCCAGGGTGCGACGGCATCGCCGAAGAATCGCCACGCCCCCGCCACCATGCCAAACACCGCGCCCAGAAGGTAGCCGATGGAAAAACCCGCGACGACCTCCCAGCCGGTGACACCGAGATGGCGCCAGGTCTGTGCGTCGGCGATCAGCCGTGCAAATGCCACTGCGATACGCCACAGCGGCGGAACGACATCCTCGTACAGCCAACCCGAGCGCGCGACGATCTCCCAGCTGCCAAGCAGCAGCACCAGCGTGAGCACACGCAGGCGCAGGACCGCGGCGCCGTTCACCGCGGACGCAGCCATGCTTCGATCCCCGAAAGGAGTGCGAGAAACAGCCAGCTCACTGCGACGATCAAGAGTATCGCCGCGTACATGCCGGGAATCTCATAGCGAAAGTACATTTCCGAAACGATGCGCCCCAATCCACCGAAATCGATCAGGAACTCCATGCCGATGATGTTGACCAGCGCGTAGATGAGCGCGAGGCGCAGCCCGGTGAAGATTCCCGGAACCGCCGCGCGAAACGCGATGCGCCGCAGGATCTGCGCCTCCGACAGATGGAAACTGCGCCCGACGTCGAGCAGTACCCGGGGCACGCCGGCGAACGCCTCGCGTGTCTTGAGGACGATAGGAATTACCGCTGCGATGAAACCGACGAAAACGGTCGTCGCGTAGCCCCGCCCGAAGAGCACCAGAAACAGCGGAAACAACAAGATCGTCGGCGCGGCGAAGGCCGCGCCGATCCACGGCTCATAGGCACGCCCAAGCAGCGGTGAGCGCCACAGCCAGTAACCCGCTGGGATGCCCACCAGCGCCGCAGCCATCGTCGCGGCGCAGGCCTGCGCAAGGGTCAACGCGAAAGGCTCCAGCACGAAGCCCTCGCGCCAGAGCCTCGCGAACGCCTCGGGAAGGGCCGCCGGCGGCGCGATGACAAGCGCCGAGACGCCGCCCGTGCGCACGAGCACCTCCATTGCGCCGGCGAGCATGGCGACCGCCGCCAGCCCCGCGGCGGCAGCCGCGAAACGGTGGCGCCCCGCGCGGCTCACTGCGGCTGATAGACAAAATCGTAGAGGAGCTTTTGCGCCTCGGCTTCGCCGAGCGGCGCCGCAAGTTGCTTATGCTGAAGCGCCTCGTCGAGGTTCTTTTTCAGCCCGCGCACCGGCCACGCTGCCACCGCGGCCTTGGGGAAGAATTCGACCGTCTGCTTGGCGATGCGCGGCGACACCTTGTTGAATTCCGCGTAGAAGGCGCTTGCCTTCTCCGGATTGGCATACACCCATTCGATGCTCTCGTGGTAGGCCTTCATGAAACGCCGCGCCAGGTCGCGCTTTTCGTTGAGGAATTTCAGGCTCGCGGCATTGACGCGCACGGTCTGATCGGCGAGCCCGGGTACCTCCGAGCCGCGCGCGAGAATGCGGATCTTGCCATCGTTGAGAAGCTCGAAATTGAACGGTGCTGCCGCCCAGCCGGCGTCGATCTGACGCGACATCACCTGCGTGCGGGTGTCGGGAATTCCGCCCGTCGAGACGAACTTCGGCTTTACGCCAAAATGCTCGGCAAGCGCGTGTCCGACCAGATCGGTCGACGAACCCGGGCGTGAATAGCCCATCGTGAGCCCATTCATGTCTTTCATTGTCTTTGCCGGACTATCCGATCTCACATACCAGTAGATATCGGGGGCACCGGTCATCTGCGCACTGACGATTCTTACTGGCGCACCCTTGGAGATCGCGCCGATCACTCCGAGCATGCCATTGGCCATGGCGAGGTCGGCACTGTCGGTGATGATCGCCTGCAAGGTTTCGGCGCCCCCGCGCGTCCAGGTGATGTCAACCTCGATCCCGGCGTGCTTGAATATGCCCGCCGCGATCCCCTGCGAAATGAACAGCGTATCCCAGTTGCCGCGCTGCCCCACCGCGGCGCGCACCCGGTCCTCCGCAAACGCCGCGGTCTGTGCCGCAGCAAGCAGTGCCGCGCAAACCAACCCCTTGCCCATGATATTCATGCTTTCCTCCCCATCGGTCGAATGAACTGTCCGGCACCTAATGTACCCGACAAACCGGGGCAATGCTCCCCTCGCATACCCCACCAACAATCCACGCTTCTTGCGGTCTTTCCGCCCGACGCGCTCAGGGACGCTGCAGCGCCCCGGTCTCCAGGTCCTTCATCCCGCGCGATGCTTCCTCGCGCAGGTCGCTCCAGATCGTCGCCACCAACCGGCCAAACTCCGGACTCGCGATGATCTCCGAATCGCGCGGCCGGGGCAGGTCGATCTCCACCACGCGCTTGACACGCCCGGGCCGCCAGGTCATCACCACCACACGGTCGGCCAACTGTACCGCCTCGGTGATGCTGTGCGTGATCAGCAGACTGGTCTGCTTGAGTTCGCGGTGAATGCGAAGAATCTGATCGCCCAGCAGCAGCCGGGTCTGTTCGTCGAGCGCGCCGAACGGCTCGTCCATCAGCAGCAGCTTGGGCTCAAAAGCCAGGGTGCGCGCGATCGCGGTACGCTGTCGCATGCCGCCGGAGAGCTCCGCAGGATAGCGGCGCTCGAAACCCTCCAGTCCGACCAGGCGCAGCAGCGCGCGCGCACGCTCGATTCGCTCCGCTTTCGCCACTCCGGCGACCTCCAGCGGAAACGCGACGTTCTCCATCGTGGTGAGCCAGGGAAAGGTGGATTCCTCCTGAAACACCATGCCGATGTCGTGCTGCCTCGCATCGGCACGATGACCGTCGATCAGCACCCGGCCCTCGAATTCCCCGGCAAGCCCGCCCACTATATTGAACAGTGTCGACTTCCCGCATCCGCTCGGGCCGATCACCGCGACGAACTGCTCGCGCGAAACCTGGAGCGACAGATCCTCGATGGCAGTCAGCACTCCATCGGGAGTGGGAAAACGCTTGGTCAGTCCTTCGACTCTGAGCATGGACCGCGCCTCAGGCCCCGTTCCATACTTCGCGTGCCACCTCCACCACCAGTTCGAGCTTGCGCCATTGATCGTCCTGACTCAACTGGTTGCCGTGATGACTGCTCGCAAACCCGCACTGCGGCGAAAGGCAGAGGTCCTCGAGCGGCACGTACTTCGCGGCCTCCTCGATGCGACGCTTAATTTCCCCGCGGTCCTCGAGCACTGGGGTCTTGGTCGAAACCAGCCCGAGCACCACCTTCTTTCCCCGCGGCACGAAGCGCAGCGGCGCGAAACTCCCGGCGCGGTCACTATCGTATTCAAGAAAGAAGCCGTCCACCTTGGTCTCGTTGAACACCGTCTCGGCAACCGGCTCGTAGCCGCCCTCCGCCAGCCAGGTGCTCTTCCAGTTGCCACGGCAGGTGTGCATCACGATGGTCATGTCCGCCGGCCGCTCGGCGATCGCGGCATTTACCGCCCGCGCGTAGGTGAGCGGCAGCGTGTCCGGATCATCGCCGCGCGCCAGGCAACTCGCGCGGAACTTGTCGTCGCACATGAAAGAGAAGCTCGTGTCGTCGATCTGGATATAGCGACAACCGCTGGCGGCGAGATCGCGGATCTCCTCGCCATACACGCGGCCCGCATCGGCCCAGAATTCCTCCATGTCCGGATACACCTCGCGGCTCACCGCGGCGCGCCCGCCACGGTGATAGAGAATCGACGGCGAGGGCATGCAGAATTTCGCCGTCTTCGTCGCCACCGAGTGAAGATAACGGAAGTGATCGAGCATCATCGGTTGGTTTCGACGCAGCTTGCCGCGCACCTGCGGTGTATAGCGCGGGTCGTCCGATCCGACGAACTTGACCGACTTCTGGTCGACCATGATCTCGACTCCGCCGATGCGGCCGAGAAAATCGTGATTCCACCAGCCGCGCCGGAATTCCCCGTCGGTCACGACTTCGAGTCCGATTCCCTCCTGCCGCGCGACCGCCTCGCGAATCAGCCGGTCCTCTAGCGCGCGCAACGCCTGCGCGGGCAGCTCGCCGCGTTCGGCCTTCGCGCGCGCCTCCTTCAGCTCCGGTGGACGCAGCAGGCTGCCGACTTGGTCGGCGCGATACGGTGGACGCGGTGTCTTGGACCGGGGCGAGCTCGCTGCCGTCCCCTCCTCGCCCCGCATCAGGTGAAGTGCACCGCGATGCTGCCGAGCGGTCCAAAGTCGGCGTGCAGCGTGTCGCCCTTGGCGGCCCATACCGGGCGTGCGAAGGCCCCCGACAGGGTGAAATGGCCCGGTTCAAGGGCCGTCCCGAAGCGCCCGACCTTGTTGGCAAGCCACGCGATGCCCATCGCCGGATGCCCCAGCACACCCGCCGAAACCCCCGTCTCCTCGATTGCTTCGTTGCGATACATCAGCCCCGGAATCCAGCGCAAATCCACATCCGTCGGTCGCACCGGCCGGCCACCGAGCACCACCGCCGCCGCCGCGCCATTGTCGGATACGGTATCGAATATCTTGCGCGGGTTCTGCACGCGTGCGTCGATGATCTCGATGCACGGCACCACCCACTCGGTGGCCGACATCACCTCCAGCAGCCCAATGCCGGGGCCCTTCAGGCGCTTGCCGAGCACGAAGCCCAGCTCCATTTCGACGCGCGGCACGCAGAAGCGCTCGTGCGGGATCTTTGCGCCGTCCTCAAAAAACATGTCGTCCATCAGCACGCCATAATCCGGCTCATCGATCTGCGAGGATTGCTGCATCGCCTTCGAAGTGAGGCCGACCTTGTGGCCGCGCACTCTGGCGCCCTTTGAAATCTTGATCTCGTTCACCAGACTCTGGATTGCGTAGGCGTCCTCGATGGTGATATCTGGCCAGGTCTTGGAGAGTTGCAAGACGGGCTTACGGTCCTTCTCGGCCTGCAGCAGGGACTCGGCTGCCTTGCGTCGATCGGCGTCGGTCATCATGACTCGGGTTCTCCGGATTGGGTCTGAAGCGGTGTGCGAACCTATCTTGCCCCAGCGAAAAAATCAATGCAGCAAGCGAACCGCTGACAAATAACCGCACTAACTTC
>JAOUFA010000587.1 GCA_029858545.1 Betaproteobacteria bacterium | reverse complement strand
TGCCCGTTGGAGTAGCGCGCGGTGATCACACCCGCGTCGTCCACCGAGAACCCCGCGAGCTGGCCCGAGGTGTAGCCGTCCTGGGTCAATTGCGTCACCGCGAAGGGACTGCCGAACTGGGTCGAACCGGTGCAGTCGAGGTTGAACGCGAGCGGCGTGGTCGCGCCATTGGTGATCGGGATGCTCAACGCGGGAAAGGTCGAGAGTGCCGTGTCGAGCGCGCCGTTCGACTGGAACGCCAGCGTGCCGAGCGCCCCGGCACCGACCTGCGTGCCGTCGGCCGCGGCGTAAATGTCCCAGGTGTTCGACGCGGTCTTCGCGTAGTAGACCGACAGCGTGTGCGGATTGCCCAGACTGTCGAACACCGACATCGAGGTCGCGCTGGTGAAGCTCGCGGGATTGGCGAGGCTGAATGGCGCCGTGACCACCGCGGCGCGGGCGTCGAGATTGGCGGCCACCGTCCCCGCCGTGGTCGCGCTGGGCGCCACGCCCGAGGCCGAAACCTGCAACGCGGCCGGTGCCGAGGTAATGATCGAGCCGGTGGCGGTCGCCGCGTAGCCGGTCAGCCGGTCGCCCGCGGAGTTGACGATGAAGCCGTTCCTGTCGAGCTGAAACTGGCCGTTGCGCGTGTACGTGACGGCCCCGTTCGTGTCCATGCGGAAGAATCCCTGGCCGTTGATCGCCAGATCGAGCGGGTTGCTGGTCACCGAAATGCTGCCCTCGCTGAACTGCTGGATCACCGCGGTGAGCGAGGTGCCGATGCCGACCGCCGTGCTGGCGGACCCGCCCGAAGCGGATGCCGCGAAAATGTCCGAAAACTGCGCCTCCGATGTCTTGAAACCCACCGTGTTCGCGTTCGCGACGTTGTTGCCGATGACATCGAGATTACTGGAAGCGGCGTTCAGACCGCTCAATCCGTGTTGAAAACTCATTGTTTCGGACTCCTGGTACCGGTTAGTTGACCTGCCGTACGTCGGCGAGACTGCGCGTGCCGAGCGTGCCGAGATTGAGATTGATGCCGTCCGCGCCACGCATCACGCCATCGACGCGCGCGAGCGACAACGCGGTGACCGCGGCGGCCTGGCCCTGCGCCGATGCCTGCAGCGTCACGGTATAAATGCCTTCGGCCGCGACCGCGCCGGCATCGGTCACCCCGTCCCAGTCGAAGCTGTGTATGCCCGCGGCCTGTGCGCCGAGCTCGGCGCGATGCACCGCGACGCCGTTCGCATCGAGCACGGTGAGCGTGACCTGGTCGGCCGGCTGGGCGAGCTCGAAACCGCCCGCGGCGTGTCCGGCCGCGAGAGGGAGCACATTGCCGTTGACCAGCACCTGGCGGCCGGCGAGCGCCACCGCGTCGAGCGCGCTCAGGCCGCCGATGTCCCCGCGCAGCGAGTTGAGCGTCGTATTGAGTTGCTGCACGCCGTTCACGGTGCTGATCTGCGCGAGCTGGCTCGTCAGCTGAGCGTTGTCCATCGGGTTGAGCGGATCCTGATTCTTCATCTGCGTGACGAGCAGCGTGAGAAACCGGTCCTGGGCCTCCTGGGTCTGCGAGGCGCCGCCGGCGGCCGCGCCGCCGAACAGCGCGGCGAGCGGATGGGTCTGTTGCGTCGTATTCTGGGTGGAGATCATGGTGGGAGATCGTCGCCGAGGGTGGTAGGCCGGGGGTTATGAGCCGAGGCTCAGGGTCTTGGATAGAAGGTTCTTCGCGGTGTTCATGACCTCGACGTTGCTCTGGTAGGAACGCGCCGCCGAAATCATGTCGACCATCTGTTCCACCGCGTTCACGTTCGACATCGTCCCGTAGCCCTCGCCGTCGGCATACGGATGGTGGGGATCGAACACGCGGCGCGCCGGTGCCGGGTCCTCGCGCACCGCGGCGACGCTCACCCCATGGCCGCCCGCGGAATTGCCCGATGCGGCGCCGCCGACCGAGGCATCGGCGCGGAACAGCACCTGACGCGCGCGATACGGTTCCTCGCCCGGCGCCGCGGCGGTATCGGCGTTGGCCAGGTTGCTCGCCCCGGTGTTGAG
>JAOUFA010000586.1 GCA_029858545.1 Betaproteobacteria bacterium | reverse complement strand
TGGCGCGCCTGGGCGCGCGCAAGATTTCGACCCGCCAGGCGCCGGTGCTGTTCGAGGCGCCCGCGGCGGCGCAGCTGATCGGCTCCTTCGTCTCGGCGGTGAGCGGCGGCAGTCTGTATCGCAAGGCCTCTTTCCTGCTCGACAGCCTGGGCCGGCAGGTGTTCTCGCCGATCGTTTCGATCGAGGAACGGCCCTTCGAGCCGCGCGGTCTCGCGAGCGCAGCTTTCGACGACGAAGGGGTGGCGACGCACACGCGGCCGATCGTACGCGCGGGCGTCGTCGAAGGGTATTTTCTCGGCACCTATTCGGCGCGCAAGCTCGGCATGAAGAGCACCGGCAGCGCGGGCGGGCATCGCAACCTGGTGATCGAGCAGGCGCGCGAGAAGGGCCCCGATTTCGTCGGCATGCTGAAGAAACTCGACCGTGGTCTGCTGGTAACGGAAACCATGGGTAGCGGGGTCAACATCGTCACCGGTGATTTTTCCCAGGGCGCCGCGGGCTACTGGGTCGAGGGCGGCGTGATCCGCCATCCGGTCGAGGAGATCACCATCGCCGGTAACCTGAACGACATCTTCAAGGGCATCGTCGCGATCGGCTCGGATACCGTGGTGCGCGGCGCGCGGAAATGCGGGTCGATACTCGTCGAGAGCATGATGATCGCGGGAGACTGAAGCGTGAGCATTCCTCAAGGCAGCGTCGCCATCGAAATCGTCTCAGACGTAGTCTGTCCCTGGTGCTACATCGGCAAGCGCCGGCTGGAGAAAGCGCTCGCGCTGCTCGACGGCAAGGTCACGGCCGACATCAGCTGGCTGCCGTATCAGCTCAACCCCGACATGCCTCAGGAGGGCATGCCGCGCAACGAATACCGCGCCGCGAAGTTCGGTTCGATCGAGCGCGGCAAGAGCCTCGATGCGCGCGTGGCGGCGGAAGGAGCGGGCGAGGGCATCGTCTTCGCTTTCGATCGCATCGAGCGCGCCCCGAATACGTTTCGCGCACACCAGCTGATCGAACTCGCGCAGGAGAGCGGCACGGGGGATGCGGTGACGACGGCGCTGTTTCGCGCCTACTTCGAGGAGGCGCGCGGCATCGGCGAGGACGAGGTGCTGAAGTCGATCGCGGCGACCTGTGGCGTATCGATCGAGGCGCTCGAAGCGCGCTGGGCCGACCGGGACGCGATCCGGCGCCTTACGGAGTTGGAGCACAGCATGAAGGAAATGGGCGTGAGCGGCGTGCCGACCTTTATTTTCAACCGCCGCTCGGCGGTGTCGGGCGCGCACCCGCCCGAGGCCTTGGCCGCCGCGATCCGCGAGGCCGCGGGGGGCTAGGCAATGTATCGCATTTGCTTGAGTTTCTTGCGCGGTATTGAATTTCATCGGTCTCCGGTTCTTGCACGGTTGCGCTTTA
Organism: Betaproteobacteria bacterium; assembly: GCA_029858545.1. Classification (GTDB taxonomy): domain Bacteria; phylum Pseudomonadota; class Gammaproteobacteria; order Burkholderiales; family SG8-39; genus JAOUFA01. The sequence goes on along the minus strand of JAOUFA010000586.1, from coordinate 644 downwards.
TGCAACCGTGCAAGAACCGGAGACCTTGAGGGCATCCCAACTCCTTCGCGACACGATCGAAATCGCGAGTTTGGATGCCCTCAGTATCTCGTCACTTCGTACGGTTGCAGAAGACGCAACCGTACGAAGTGACGAGATCGATGAAAATCAAAGCCGCTTAAATAAGCGGCCATTCGGCCCAGCCTCCCGTTCCGAGCCGGCTATCCGAACAGCGCGAACAGCGCGACCACGAACACCACCAGCGCGCCGCCGGCGAACCACGCGAGACTGCTGCTTGACACGTCGGGCAGCGAAGGGTCGCGCCCCAGCGGCTCCGGGTGGTGTTCGTCGTGCACCTCGCCATGCGCCGTTTCATGCGCCGGTCCGCCCTGCAGCGAAGCGACCTTTTCATTGAACGCCTGGAAGAAGTCCTCGGCCAGCTTCTTCGCCGCCATATCGCCCAGGCGCGAGCCGATCTGCGCGATCTTGCCGCCGACCGAGGCTTTCACCGAATAGGAGAGCCTGGTTCCCGCGCCCTCGGCCGCGAGGCTCACCTGTGCGCCGCCCTTGCCGAAACCCGCCACGCCGCCCTGGCCTTCGAAGGCGAGAGAATAGGAAGAAGGTGGAACGATGTCCGACAACTTGAGCTTGCCCTTGAACTTCGC
>JAOUFA010000585.1 GCA_029858545.1 Betaproteobacteria bacterium | reverse complement strand
CAGCGTTCGCCGCCGCTCGTCCCATTGGCTGTAGACGCGCCAGCGCCGGCCGCCGCTCGTCGAGTTCGAGAACCCCTGGTCGACCGCCGAGAGTCGCTCCGTCGGCGCGCCCGCCGAGTGCGCCAGCAGGCGCTGACCGCCCGCCCAGACCTGGAACGCGACCTTGCGCTCATAGCGATGCACCGGCACGTGCTCGTCGATCTCCTCGGCATCGTCGCCGACCAATCCGGCGATCAGCAGGGTGGTTTGCGCCAGATGGGCGTCGAACAGCTCATCGGCCTCCTTGCGCGCCTCGTACCAGGCAACGAGGCTCAGCACGATCCAGATCACGGTCACCGCCGCGAGCGTGCCCGCGAGCAATCGTGTCCGCAGGCTCATGCTGCGCGCGATCTTCATTTTGGAATCATGTAGCCCACCCCGCGCACGGTGTGGATCAGCCCCGCGGAAAGCTTGCGGCGCAGGTGGTGAACATGCACTTCGATCGCGTTCGATTCGACTTCGGACCCCCAGGGGTAGAGCTTCGCTTCGAGCTGCGCGCGGGTCAGCACCCGGCCCGCGTTGAGCAGCAGTTCGTGCAGCAAATCGAACTCGCGCTGCGCGAGCTCGACCGGGCGCCCCTCCCAGGTCGCGAGCCGCGCGGCCGGGTCGAGGCTCAGCCCGCCATGCTGGAGCAACGGTGCCGCGCTGCCCGCGGCCCGGCGCACGAGCGCGCGCAGCCGCGCCGCCAGTTCACCAAGATCGAAGGGTTTGACCATGTAGTCGTCGCCCCCCGCGTCGAGTCCGTTGATGATGTCACGCGGCGTATCGCGCGCGGTCAGGATCAGCACCGGGACCGCCGATTTTGCCTCGCGCAGCTTACGCAGCAATTCAAGGCCGGACAGCCGCGGCAGACCAAGATCGAGCACGACCGCCGAAAAGGGTTCGGCGCGCAGCGCATCGAGCCCGGACTGGCCGTCGCGCAGCCATTCGGCCTGGAATCCCGCCTGCTTCATTCCGGCGAGGATTCCTTCGCCAAGCAGGCGATCGTCCTCGACGATCAGAATGCGCATTCAGTCATCGTCCTCGTGATGTTTGGCATGGGTCTTCTCCGCGGTGGCCGCGATCGGGTCGAGCAGCGACGGCAGCTTGCCCCGCATGAGGTTCCAGCCGAAGATCGCCAGCGCGGCGACCAGCAATACGGCAATGATGCCATGCGCGCGTGGAATCGCCTCCGGCGCGGGGCCGTTCTTGTAACCCGTGATCATGGCTCGCGCAAGATTCTCCCGATGCCGCCAGCTCGAGACGATCACGCCCAGGACATGAATCGCCACCAGCGCGAGCATTGCATTCGCCAGCCCCTCGTGCAATTCCTTGACTGCCTCGCCGCCGAGGTCGTCGAAACTCATCCAGCCGGTCAGGCCGGTGAGCGCTCCGAGCAGCAACAGCAGGACGATCGCGACCGCGGCCGCCGGATTGTGTCCCAGATGGTGGTCCGGGTGCCGCGTCAACAGCGAGCACAGGTAGCGCGCCGCCGCGACCGGGCCGCGCACAAAGGATGCGAAACGCGCGTAGCGACTGCCGACCAGACCCCAGAACAGCCGAAACCCGATCAGCGCAAGCAATAGATAGCCCGATACGACGTGCACATCGCGAAAGCGCTCGGATTCGGCGGTGATGAGGGCCACCGCGAAGCTCGCCGCGAGCGACCAGTGAAAGACCCGCGTCGGCAGGTCCCAGACGAGAATGGATCGGATCATCGCGTCAATACCTCCGTCCTTGTCCGCGGCCGCGTTCGCGGTAGTCGGCCTGATCGGCGTTCGCGTGGCAGGCGCCGCAATCGACGAAGGAGGTTCTCGCCGGGCCTGCCTTCCGGTGCTCGCGCACGAACCATAACGTCTTGGTGATCCTCGCGGTCGGCTCGGTGGCGGCGTGCTTGTCGCGCGTGCTGGCGCGTGCGGCGAGGAGCCCGGCGATCGCATCGCGCGTCCGAGTATCGAGACTCGCGTCGATACCGAAATGCCGGTCGAGCTGCGCGATCAGGTTTCGCCATCCCTGCGCGGACATCAGCTCG
>JAOUFA010000584.1 GCA_029858545.1 Betaproteobacteria bacterium | reverse complement strand
GGCCAGGTCGTCCTTCATCTTCGACAGCGCCGCGAGCAACTGGCCGACTTCGTCCTGGCCCTTGACATCGATCGTCACCGTCAGATCCCCCGCGGCCACCGCGTTCGCGGCCTCCAGCGCACGATCGAGCGGCAGCAGGATGCCGCGCGCGAGCATGACCGAGATGGCGATCAGCGCGACGGCTGCGAACAGGCAGACAAGAACGATGATGAGCTTGGCAACATCGACGACCTGGTCGCCGGATTTTTGCGAGAGTTCGACCGTTTTCTCGATTCGATCGCTGATCTGCTCCATTTCCGTTTCCAGCTTTTCGAAGAGGGCGACGAACGCGGGTACTTTTTCCTGGGCGCGCGGGAAATCGGACAGGGCGAGCTGGACCAGCTCCGCCGAGGTGGAACCGTAACGTTCGAGCTCGGGCTTGATCTTCGCGATCATGGCCTTGACCTCGGCGGACGACGTTTCGCCCGCGGCGGCCAACGATTTGGTCAATTGCGCGGCGTGCTCCCGGGCGGTGGCGATTTTCTTGTCGCGGCCGTCGTAGCGGCCCTGCACGCCGTCGAACAGCGCGCCGTACACGTCGCTTCTCAGCGTGTCGTGCATCATGTCCGCCGCCATCTGATGACGCAGCGCCTTGGCTTCGTCGACGATCTGGTCCATCGAATGGTCGACGCGGAAGATCCCGGTGTAGCCGGCGACGCCGACCACGAGCGTCAGCGCGATGGCGAGGATGCCGTTCGCAAGGAGTTTGTTTTTGATCGAAAGTGCCATGGGAGTTCCCTTCTCTTTCTCTAATATTAAGTAACTGGGTCTTGTGCCGGCTACCAGCGAAACGTCGCGCCGGCGAGCAGCGTGGAATCGATTTCGCCGCGGTTGAGGCCCTTGCGCAGGCCCAGGTCGAAATCCATCTTGTCGGTCGGTGAATAGATGATGCCGAGCATCGCGAATCGCGCGGCGGGCGGGGGCGAGAACGGATCATTTCGCGCGGGATTGGTGGATACCCCCGCCTCGGCGGCGAGCCGCAGCCCTTCGGCGAGGCCGTAGGCAAATCCGGCCGAGGCGCGCCAGAGGTGGGCGCGACTGGCCGCCTCATCGGCGGGCAGCGCGAAGCGTGCGCGCTGGTAGGCGAGGTTCGCCAGCAAGGTCCAGGGCTTGGTTTCGTAGGTCAGGATCAGGTTGGCGGCCCACGAGGTCTTGCCGCTGCCCAGGCCCTTTTGCTCGTCGCCGGTGGGTAGGCTGATGCCGGGTTTGAGTGCGAGCGACAGATTGCCCGATTCGTAGAAACGCCACTTCAACTCAAGGCTCGAATCGCCCCGCCCGGCGGTTTCGTTCGCCAGCACACCGTCGAGCGTTTCACGTTGATTGACGCGGGTGCCTCCCAGCGCGATATCGAGATTGTCCAGCAGCCCGTAGGTCAGTACCGGGGCGAACTGCGAGTACGAGGATTCCTGGCGCACCAAGCCCGCGCCCAGGTCCGCGCTCGCCGCATCGCGGCCGCGCTCGGCGGTCAGTTCGAGTTGCCAGTTGCCCTTGCCCTGCGTACCGGTGTCGTCGGTGAGGTAGGGATGGGCGGCGTAGGCACCCGTGCCGCAGGCGAGCAGGACAAGCGTCGCGCCGACCCGGCGTGTCAGGAGAATGGGGTTACGAATTGGCATGGGGTTGCTTTCCTTTCCTCGGTAGGTCGTCCGCGCGCGCCACGGATGCGCGCCGGGCATTCAGTTCGCGCTGATCTGCTCGAAGAGCTGCATGTCGGCGGCCGAGAGCAGCCGTTCGATATCGACCAGGATCAGCATGCGTTCTGCGATGGTGCCCATGCCGGTGACGAACTTGGTGTCGAGGGTGCCCAGTTCGGGCGCGGGCTTGATCTGCTCGGCGGTGAGCATGGCGACATCGGAGACGCCGTCGACGACCACGCCGATGACGCGTTCAAGCACGTTGAGCACGATCACCACGGTAAACTGGTTGTACGCGGGTTCGGCGACGCCGAACTTGATGCGCAAATCGACGATCGGCACGATCACCCCGCGCAGGTTGACCACGCCCTTGATGAACGCGG
>JAOUFA010000153.1 GCA_029858545.1 Betaproteobacteria bacterium | reverse complement strand
CCGCGCTGGCGGTCGTAGGTGATGACCAGCGTGTCCTGGTCGAACATGGCGCTCTGGAAGCGCGCATAGGGGCACATGTACTTGCACACCTGCTCGCGCATCCAGCCCGCGTTGCCGTAGGTGGCGAATCCGTAAAACAGCACCCAGAAGGTTTCCCAGGGCCCGGTGTCCCAGGCGAACACCTCTGCCCACAGCTCGCGGACCGGCGTGAAGTAGCCGACGAAGGTAAAGCCGGTCCACAGCGCGATCGCGATCCACACCGCGTGCTTGACGGCCTTCAGACCGAGCTTGTGCACGCCGGTCGCCTCGCGATCCAACCGAATCCTCATCGCGCGCTCGCCTTCGATCATGCGCTCGACCCAGAGGAAAATCTCGGTGTACACCGTCTGCGGGCAGGCGTAGCCGCACCACAGGCGACCCGCCATCGCGGTGAACAGAAAGAGCGCGAGCGCCGAGATGATCAACAGCACCGAAAGATAGATGATGTCCTGCGGCCAGAACACCACGCCAAAGATGTAGAACTTGCGGTGCGCGATATCGAACAACACGGCCTGGCGGCCGTTCCAGGTGAGCCAGGCGCCGCCATAGAACACCAGCTGGGTGATCCACACCATCGCCCAGCGCCAGCCGGCGAATACGCCGCTCACCGCGCGCGGATAGATCTTCCTGCGGACCTCGTAGAGTCTTTGCTCGACGATGCCGCTCGCGGCGCCGGGCGGCGCCTCCCGTCCGGAACCCTCTTCGCTGTCGGTCTTTCGCGCCGCCTGCAGTGGGGGCCGGGCCATGCCTTCCGTCCGCTATTTCCCCGGCGGAGCGACGGCCGGCTGCGGTCGGGACAGAGAGTAGACGTAAGCCGCCAGCAGATGAATCTTGGCCGGCGTCAACAGATCCTTATGCGCGGGCATCTGGTTCATGCGTCCCAGGGTGATCGCCTCGACAATCGCCGCCTCACCCGAGCCGTGCAGCCAGATCTTGTCCGTGAGATTGGGCGCGCCAAGCATCGGATTGCCCTTACCCTCGACGCCGTGGCAGGCGGCGCAGACAGTCTTGAAGGTCGCCGCGCCACGCGCGGCACTCGCCGCGTCGTGCGACTGGCCGGAGAGCGACAACACATAGTGCGCCGCGTCCTTCACGCCCTGCTCCCCGAGCGCTGCGCCGAACGGCGGCATCACTCCTGTACGCCCCGCGGTGATCGTCGTCTCGATCGCCTCGGGCGCGCCGCCCCATAGCCAGTCCGAGTCGGTGAGGTTCGGAAAGCCGCGGCTGCCCCCGCCGTCGGAGGCATGGCATGCCGCGCAGGAATTAAGAAACAGTTTCTGTCCGATCGCCAGCGCATTCGGCTCGGCGGACAGCGTCTTGATGTCCTGGCCCGAGAACTTCTCGAAGATCGGACCGAACTGCCGTTCCGCCTGCGCGGCCTCCTCCTGGTACTGCTTCGCCTGGGTCCAGTTCCACAGTCCCTTGTAGCTTCCCAGCCCGGGATACAGTACGAGGTAGACCAGCGCAAACACGATCGTGATGTAGAACAGCCACATCCACCAGCGCGGCAGCGGATTGTGGTACTCGGTCAGGTCCTCGTCCCAGACATGCGTGGTCTGCGCCTTGCCGGCGTCGACCCGCCGTACGCTCTGGATCTTGAGAAACACGCCGCACGCCACGATCGACACAATCGTGATTGCGGCGATATACACATCCCAGAAAATGCTGCTGAACTGGCTCATGGCCTGGTCCCTTTGCTGGTATCCCCGTTCCCGGAGGCGTCGTCGCCGGACTCGTCGAAGGGAAGCATCGCGTCGCGCTCGAAGCGCGCCTTGTGCCCGGGGCGATAGGCCCACCAGAGGATGCCGAAGAACGCCACCATCACCACGACGGTCACGGCGCTGCGCACAGTATTGATGTCCATGGAATTCACCGTTTCACAGTCAACGCGGTGCCGAGCACCTGCAGATAGGAAATCAGCGCATCCATTTCCTTCTTGTCCTTGAGCGCCTCCTTCGCACCGGCGATATCCTGGTCGGTATAGGGCACGCCGATGCTGCGCATCGCGCGCATCTTCGCCTCGATGTCGGCCGCGTTCGCCGGCGCCTGCGCGAGCCAGGGATAGCCCGGCATGTTCGACTCGGGAACCAGGTTGCGCGGATTGATGAGGTGCAGACGGTGCCAGTCGTCGCTGTAACGTCCGCCGACACGCTGCAGATCCGGACCGGTGCGCTTCGAACCCCACTGGAACGGATGGTCATAGACGAATTCGCCCGCGACGGAATAGTGGCCGTAGCGCTCGACCTCGGCACGGAACGGACGGATCATCTGCGAGTGACAGTTGTAGCAGCCCTCGCGCAGGTAGATGTCGCGTCCGGTAAGCTGCAGAGCGGTATAGGGCTTGAGTCCCGCCACCGGCTCGGTCACCGATTTGGTGAACGACAGAGGCACGATCTCGACCAGTCCGCCGACCGCGATCACCAGGATCACCAGGACGATGAGCAGGCCCTGTTTGCGCTCGATCAGGTCATGCGTAAGCATTTGCGCGTTCTCCTTGTTCTTGGTTCAGGCGTGCGCCGCCGCGGGCGCGGGAATCGGCGCATCGACCGGGCTGCCCGCGGCGATCGTCTTCACCATGTTGTAGGCCATGATCACCATGCCCGAGAGGAACAACAGTCCGCCGAGCAGCCGTATCGCGTAGAACGGATAGGTGGCCTTGACGCTCTCGACGAACGTATACGTGAGCGTGCCGTCGGCGCTCACCGCGCGCCACATCAGGCCCTGCATCACGCCGGCGATCCACATCGCGGCGATGTAGAGCACAATGCCCACGGTCGCGATCCAGAAATGGGTGTTGATCAGGCGCACCGAGTACATCTCATTCCTTCCGACGACACGCGGAATCAGGTAGTACATGCAGCCCATGCTTACCAGACCGACCCAGCCGAGCGCACCGCTATGCACGTGCCCGACCGTCCAGTCGGTATAGTGGGACAACGCGTTGACCGTCTTGATCGACATCATCGGCCCCTCGAAGGTCGACATGCCGTAGAACGAGAGCGAGACGACCAGGAACTTGAGGATCGGATCGGTGCGCAGCTTGTGCCACGCACCCGACAGCGTCATGATGCCGTTGATCATGCCGCCCCAGGAGGGCGCGAGCAGGATCAGCGAGAACAGCATCCCGATCGACTGTGTCCAGTCGGGCAGCGCGGTGTAATGCAGATGGTGCGGCCCGGCCCACATGTAGGTGAAGATCAGCGCCCAGAAGTGCACCACCGACAGCCGGTACGAATACACCGGGCGACCCGCCTGTTTGGGGATGAAGTAATACATCATGCCGAGAAAGCCCGCGGTGAGGAAGAAACCCACCGCGTTATGCCCGTACCACCACTGCACCATCGCATCCTGCGCGCCGGCGTATACCGAATACGATTTCCAGAAAGTGACCGGAATCTCCGCGCTGTTGACGATGTGCAGGATTGCCACGGTGATGATGAACGCGCCAAAGAACCAGTTGGCCACATAGATGTGGCTCACTTTCCTCTTCGCCAGCGTGCCGAAGAAGACCACCGCGTAGGATACCCACACCACCGCGATCAGGATATCGATCGGCCACTCGAGCTCGGCGTATTCCTTGCCGCTGGTAATACCCAGCGGCAGCGTGATCGCGGCGAGCAGGATTACCACCTGCCAGCCCCAGAAGGTGAACGCCGCGAGTCCGTCGGAGAACAGCCGGGCGTGGCTGGTGCGCTGCACCACGTAATACGAAGAGGCAAACAACGCACAGCCGCCGAAGGCGAAGATCACCGCGTTGGTGTGCAACGGCCGCAAGCGGCCGTATGAGAGCCACGGAATATCGAAGTTGAGTTCGGGCCAGAGCAATTGCGCGGCGATGATCACGCCGACCAGCATCCCGACCACACCCCAGACCACGGTCATGATCGCAAACTGCCTGACCACCTTGTAGTTGTAGGTCGCTTCGGCTTGCATGTTGTTGGATTCTCCGGGTCGATCGAAGGGCAATGCGCTCACGCGGCGGAACCGCGCCCTTGCGCATCGTAGAGACGCAGCCCGAAACGGCTTTGATCCAAATCAAAGTCTTTAGGGCGACGAACGAGAGCACGAACAGCCTACCGCTATGCACGCCATGCCGCAGCGCACACTGCATCACGCCGGCGCGGCGCGCCGGCTGGCGAGGTGGGTACAGGAACCCTCCTCGCGCTCTCCCTCGTCCAGCCACTCTTCGATCGCGCGCAGGCTCGCGTCGGCCTCGGGAATCAACACGTCTTCGAGCGCTCGCGCGCGTCTTTCGGTGCGGCGATATTCAGCGCCCAGCCGGCGCAGCGACCCGGCGAGCGCAGCGAGTACGGCAGCCTGCGCGACCAGAGCCCGGAGTTCCTCGCGGCAGCGTTCGGCTTCGGGCAAGAATTGTTCCGCCGCCGGCGCCGCGTCGTACCGCCAGTGAAGTTCCGCCTCCTGCACGCGTACGCCGAACAGCCGCCGCTCGCGCAGCGCGAGTCGTGCAGCGACGCCCCGATCGACCGGATGACACTGCAGACCCTGCAGACCGGCCCGTTCGAGCGCTTCGCGCAGCGCCGCGCCGGCGCGTACGCAGTCGATCGCGAAGGCGCGCCAAAGTTGTGTGTAACGCGCGATTTCGCGCAACAGCTCGCCGGCGAGCAGCAGACGTTTGTCGTCGAGCAACTGGAAACCCTCGGCCATCGCGGTACGCTCGGTGCGCCGCTCGAGGAGGGTCGAACGCGTCACGGCAGTCATGGTTCGAGGTACCGCTTCATCTGCTCGTCGTCGAGGCGCGCGAGATCCGCGCGCGGCAGGCCGCGCAGCAGGCGCCAGCCGATCGCCATGCTCTCATCGAGCGCGCGCGGACCGCTCTGGCCGAGCAGTTCGGACTCGAAGCGCGTACCAAACGCGAGATAGCTCCGGTCCTGGTCCTGCAAACCGTCCTCGCCGACCACCGCGGCGAGCACCCGGGTCTGTACCGCGCGCGCGTAGGACGCGTAGAGCTGGTTGGCGAGCGCCGGATGGTCGGCGTCGGTGCCGCGCGCGCCGATGCCGTCCTTCATCAGACGCGACAGGCTGGGCAGCAGCTTCACCGGCGGAAACACCCCGCGCCGGTCGAGTTCCCGGTCGAGCACGATCTGCCCCTCGGTGATATAGCCCGAGAGGTCAGGCACCGGGTGGCCGATATCGTCCGCCGGCATGGTCAGTATCGGCAGTTGCGTAAGCGTTCCGGAACGCCCGCGCAGACGTCCGGCGCGCTCGTAGATCGCCGCCAGATCGGAGTAGAGATAGCCTGGATAGCCCTTGCGGCCCGGCAACTCGCCCAGACCGATGGAGACTTCGCGCAGCGCCTCGCAGTAGTTGGTCATGTCGGTGAGGATCGTCAGCACGTGCAACCCCTCCTCGAAGGCGAGGTACTCGGCGGCGGTCAGCGCAAAACGCGGTGCAAGCAGCCGCTGGGTGCTGGAGTCGCTCGCGAGATTGAGAAACAGTACCGTACGCTCGAGTGATCCGCTCGCCTCGAGTGTCGCGCGAAAGAATTCGGCCGTTTCGTGCGATACGCCGATGCCGGCGAACACGATCGCGAAGCCGCGCTGCGCGCCGCGCAGGCGGGCGTGCGCGGCGATTTGCGCGGCGAGCCGGTCGTGCGGCAGCCCGCCGCCCGAGAAGATCGGCAGCTTCTGGCCGCGCACCAGGCTGTTCAGCAGATCGATCGCCGTGATGCCGGTTTCGATGAATTCGCGCGGCGCCTCGCGCATCACCGGGTTGTACGGCAGACCCGCGACCGGCCGCTCGCGCCGCGCCGCGAGTGGCGGTCCGCCATCGCGCGGCCGTCCCACGCCGTCGAATACGCGCCCGAGCAGGCCGGGGCCGAGTGCGAAACCGAGCGGCGCGCCACGGTAGCGAATGCGCAGGTTCTCGAGCGCAAGCCCGGCGCTCGACTCGAGCACCTCGATGGTAACGTACTCCTCATCGAGCGCGGCGATGCGGCCGAGTCGCGCGAGGCCGTCGGCACCGGATATTTCGACCGCCTCGCCGAGCCCCGCCATCACGCTCCGTCTGGCGAACAGCAACGGTCCGGCGAGCCGCAGCGCACTGTCGTCGGCATACACGTCAGGCCGCACGGGCGCTCTCCAGTGCCGCGATCGCTTCGTCGAGCGAGTGCTCGAGCGCCGCGATCGCGGCGAGATCGGCCTCGCCCAGATCCTCCTTCATGCGCGCGAGCCGGCGGTACTCGGGAAGCGAGGCGAGCGCGACGGGGGACACGCCCCGCGCGACGGCATTCGAGGCGAGTTCGACGAAGCGGCCGATCGCACGCATCATTGCCGCCTGGCGCGCGGGCGAACAGTAACGATCGATATCGTGGAATGCCGACTGACGCAGAAAACCCTCGCTCACCAGCTCGGCGCACAGCAACGATAGCTGGCTCTTCGCCGGCAGCGCGTCCTTGCCGAGGATGCGTGCCATGCGCTCGAGCTTCGCCTGATCGTCGAGCAGGCGCAGGAACTCGCGGCGCCGCTGATCATAGCCATCGTTGCCCTGCGCGGCCCACCAGGCCGCAAGGCGCTCCGCGTCCTCGCAATAGGACGCGAGCGGATCGATCGCGGGATAGAAGCGCGCTTGCGCGCGGCGCGTATCGAGCGCCCAGTAGCTGCGCACGTAACGCTTGGTCTGGGTGGTGACCGGCTCGGAGAAATCGCCCGACGGCGGACTCACCGCGCCGATCAGCGCGACCGACCCTTCCCTGCCGCTGAGCGTCCTTGCGCGCCCGCCTCGCTCGTAGAATTCGGCGAAACGGCTCGCCAGATGCGCCGGGTAGCCGCCTTCGGCGGGCAGTTCCCCCAGCCGGCCCGAAATCTCGCGCATTGCCTCGGCCCAGCGGCTGGTCGAATCGGCCATCAGCGCGACATGCAGTCCCTGGTCGCGGAAATACTCGGCCACGGTGACCGCGGTGTATACGCTCGCCTCGCGCGCCGAAACCGGCATGTTCGACGTGTTGGCGATGATCACCGTGCGCTCCATGAGCGGCCGGCCGTTGCGCGGATCGACCAGGCGCGGAAAGTCCTCCAGCACCCCGGCGATCTCGTTGCCGCGCTCGCCGCAGCCCACGTACACGATCACGTCGGCGGCACAGCACTTGGCGATGGTTTCGAGCAGGATCGTCTTGCCGGTGCCGAAGCCCCCGGGAATCGCCGCGCGCCCGCCCTGCGCGATGGGAAACAAGCTGTCGATGACGCGCTGCCCGGTCACGAGCGGCGCATCGGCGGGCAGGCGCGCCGCGACCGGCCGCGCCTCGCGCACCGGCCAGATCTGGCGCATGCCGATCGGCGCCTCGTCGGCGCCTTCGAGCTCGATGAGCGCCGCATCCTCGGCGTAGTCGCCCGCCGCCGCCACCTTGCGCACGCGTCCGGATCGATACGGCGGCACAAGCAGCCATTGCTCGCGTCCGTCGGCCGAACGCAACCTGCCGCACAGTGCGCCGGCTGCGAGTTGCGCGCCTTCTGCGACAAGCGGCTCGAACGCGAAGCGCCGCGGCGGCGCGCCGCGCAGGCCGGGTGCGAAATACGGTCCTTCCCCGCCCTGCAACGGCCGCAGCAGGCCGTCGAAGATATGGCCGAGCAAACCGGGACCGAGGCTCACCGCGAGCGCCGCGCCGCTGCCTTGCACCAGGTCTCCGGGCCGCAATCCGGTCGTATCCTCGTACACCTGCGCGACGACCTCGCGTTCGGCGACGCGGATCACCTCGCCAAGCAGCCGGGACGGTCCGACTTCGATCGCCTCGCGCAGCCCGAACGAACCCGTCGCGCGCGCGCGCAGCACCGGCCCGCTGATCGAGACTATGCGCGCTTCGCTCATGTCGCGACCTGCGCCGCAATCTCGGCGAGAAGCGCCGACTGCAGGGCACGCCGGTCGCGCAGCAATCCGGCGAGACTCGCATCGACGCAGGCCGCCGCGGCTTCGATGCGCAGCCCGGCCTCGAGCGACGCCTCCTCGTGCGCGCCGCCGTGCGCGCGAAGCGCCTCGATCTCGCCCGCGCCGGCTCCGGGCGCGCAGGCAAGCCGCCACTTGCCCGCTGGCAGCAGGCGGGTTGCCGCGGCCAGGGTGGTTTCGATCCACACCTGCCGCGCCACGGCATCGCCCCAGCGGCGGCGCAGCGCATCGGCGAGCAGCGTCATCGCCTGCTCGGCGAGCAGGCGATCGGCGACGAAGCGCCGCGCGCGGCGCGCGCCGTCGAGCGCGGCACGCGAGGCATGCTCCTCGCCCTCGGCGCTGCGCCGCAACTCGGCGAAGGTCCGACGCGCCCGGCGCCGCACTTCGGCGCGCGCCTCGCTGATCGCGCGCCGGCACTCGGCGTCGCGACGCACCGCGCCCTCTGCGAGACGCCGCTCGCGCTCGGCCTCGATCAGCGCGAGCAGCTCGCGATAGCGCTCGAAGGGGATCATGTCTCCAGCCCCAGCTGCGCGCGCACTT
>JAOUFA010000152.1 GCA_029858545.1 Betaproteobacteria bacterium | reverse complement strand
TCGGAGATGTGCACCAGACCATCGACGAAATACTCGTCGAGCGTGACGAACACGCCGAACGACGTCACCCCGGTGACCGCACCCTCGAAGATCCCGCCGACGTGTTCCTTCATGTAGAAGCACTTGAGCCAGTTGTCGACATCGCGGCTCGCCTCGTCGGCGCGCCGCTCGGTCTCGGAGCAGTGCCTGCCGAGCGCGTCCCAGTCGCCCGCGTCATAGCGCCGCCCCGCGAGCGCGGCCTTGATCGCGCGATGCACCAACAGGTCGGGGTAGCGGCGGATCGGCGAGGTGAAGTGCACGTAGGCTTCGAACGCGAGGCCGAAGTGCCCGGCGTTGTCCGGGCTGTAGACCGCCTGCTTGAGCGAGCGCAGCAGAATCGTCTGCAGCAGCGTGAAATCGGGGCGCTCGCGGATGCGCTCGAGCAACTGCGCGTAGTCCTTGGGTCGCGGAATCTCGCCGCCCGGGAGGTTGAGTCCCAGTTCGGCGAGAAAGTCGCGCAGCAGCGCCACCTTTTCCGCCGCCGGCACGTCGTGCACGCGGTACAACACCGGATGCGCGCGCTCGGTAAGGAAATTCCCCGCGCACACGTTGGCTGCGAGCATGCATTCCTCGATCAGACGGTGTGCGTCGTTTCTCTGCTCCGGAACAATCTTCTCGATCTTTCCCTGAGGATCGAAGATCATGCGCGTTTCGATGGTCTCGAAGTCGATCGCGCCGCGCCGGCGCCGTTCGCCGGCGAGCCGCTGAAAGATCTCATAGAGCGTCTGCAGATGCGGCTGCAGCGGTTCGCGCGCGCGCGCGGGCTTGCCGCCCGAGAGCATGCCCCAGACCTCGGTATAGGTCAGTCGCGCCTGCGAGCGGATCACCGCCGAATAGAACTCGTAGCGCGCCACTTCCCCCTCCGAGGTGAGCGCCATCTCGCACACCACCGCCAACCGATCGACCTCGGGATTGAGCGAGCACAGGCCGTTCGAGAGTTTCTCAGGCAGCATCGGGATCACGCGCCGCGGGAAGTACACCGAGGTGCCGCGCTCGCGCGCATCGATATCGAGCGGCGCTCCGTCGACGACGTAATGGCTGACATCGGCGATCGCGACCCACAGGCGGTAGCCATTTCCCTCCCGCGTACCGTATACCGCGTCGTCGAAGTCCTTCGCCGTCTCGCCGTCGATGGTGACGAACGGCATCTTGCGCAGGTCTTTGCGCCCCGTCAGATCCTCGTCGCGCACGCCTTCGGGCAGCGCTCGGGCGGCGGCCAGCCCCCGCTTGGTGAATTCGTACGGCAGATCGAACTTGCGCAAGGCGATCTCGATCTCCATGCCCGGGTCGGCATAATGGCCGAGCACCTCGGCGACACGGCCGATAGGCCGCGCGGACTTCGAAGGCTGCGCGACCAGTTCGACCGTCACGACTTCGCCCGCCTTCGCCTGCCCCAGATCGGCGGGCGGCACCAGAATATCCTGTGCGATGCGCCGATCCTCTGGCATCAGGAACGTCACGCCGTGTTCGGTTCGCAGACGGCCGACGATGCGACGCCTCGCGCGCTCCAATACCTCGACAATCTCGCCGACCGGTCGGTTACGGTGGTCGCGCCCGGAAATGCGCACCGCGGCGCGATCGCCGTGCAGCACCTGACGCATCTCCGCGGCAGGTACGAAGATCGATGCACCGCCCTCGTCCGGAATGAGAAATCCGTGCCCGTCCGGATGACCCTCGATGCGGCCGGAAACGACGGCGATCCTCTTTGCGATCAGCAACGCACCACCGCGGTTCTGCACCACCGTACCGCTGCGCTCGAGCATGGCGAGCGCCGATTCGAATGCACGGAATTCTCCTCCGCGCACCTCGAGGCGCGCGGCAAGCTCGTCCGGCGTAAGCGGCGCGCCGGCGCTCTCGAGCGCGTCAACAATTCTGCCGCCGTACTCGCCCGATTGCGCCGGATGCTGCGCCACTGCGCGCGCCGCGAATGGGCGCGCGGCGCTGGGGCGTTCCTCGAGCGAACGATCGGCGCGCGCGCGTCGCCGCAGCGCGCTACGCGCCGGCTTTGGGACTGGGATTTTTTTTGACACGTTCAGGTCCTGACACTAGAATTGCGCTCCGCTGCCGAGGTGGCGAAATTGGTAGACGCACTAGGTTCAGGTCCTAGCGGTGGCAACACTGTGGGGGTTCGAGTCCCTTCCTCGGCACCAGGCTCCACAGCGCAGGATTCTATCCCCGTCTGCGCGCTTTACCTGCGATTAATTCTCCCGACGCCTAACGGCCGCGCGGGATCGATCGCGCCGGCGACGCACGCCGAACCATCATGCCTAGCGGTGCGGCGCGCCGGCCTCTGCCTGATACGGCGCGCGGCTCAGCGCATTATTCATGTCCACCAGACGCTCGAGCAAGCGCATGAACGTCTCCTGTTCGGCGATCTGCAGCGGCGCGAGCACGCGGGCGTTCAATCGCGTCGCGCATTCGGCCGATTGGCGCACCAGCAGGCGCCCGGCTTCTGTGAGCGCAAGGCTCTTCTTGCGCCGATCGCCGCCGGACTGAGCGCGCCTCACCAGGCCGCGCTCCTCCATGCGCGCGCACACCGAGGCGCTGGTCGAGGTGTCGAGCGCCACCAGGCCCGCGAGCGTCACCTGATCGATTCCGGGCTGGTCGTGGATCGCGCAAAGAATCGCGTACTGCACCGGGGTCACGTCGATCCGCGCGAACTCCTCGCAGAAGATCGACACGGCGATCTGATGAAAGCGGCGCGCCAGGTGCCCGGGCTGGCCTACCAGAAACGGCAAGGCGCGAAACTCGGACTCTTGCGCGGCATTGAATTCCGGCTGCTTGCCCTTCTTGGAGGGGGTAGTTGACATGAAATAGCGGTTTTGGTAATTTCGTTCAGTATACTGAAGATCAGGTTACTGAAGGATTTTGCCTTAACCGGTTGCACAAGGAAAGAAAGGCGACTTCTGTCGATGTCCACGCAATCGCCGGGTCCTGCGCGATCCGCCGCAGACCGTCCGAATTGAGATCCCCGTGTACGCCGCGCGCCGCTGGTCGGTACAGCATGCCCGGACTCTGCAGCGGATCTACGACGCCTGCGCGCGCCTTGCGCCCCTCTTTGCACCGGCCTTAAGACTGATCGGCGCGCGCCGCGCCGAGCGCTGGCTGGTCCCGCTCGAGCACGCGGCAAAGAAGTTTCTGTTCGACTGCAAGATGTGCGGCCAGTGCGCGCTCTCGCACACCGGCATGGCCTGCCCGACCAACTGCAAAAAACAGATGCGCAACGGCCCCTGCGGCGGCGTGCGCCCCGACGGAGGCTGCGAAGTCGATCCCGCGATGCGCTGCGTCTGGATCGAGGCCCTCGCCGGAGCGCGGCTCACGGGCGCGCCGTCGCTGCCGGCATTGCTGCCCGTGGACCACCGGCGCCAGAACCGGTCCTCGTGGATCCCGGTCATCGAGGCACGCCAACCTGAGCTTCTCGTCCGCCGTGAGCGGACTTCCAGCGTCGAGCGTCCACCCGATGAGCGTCCGGTGTCGGGCTCCTTCGAACAGGCCTGCCGGTCGGGACGATTCGTGGTAACGGCCGAGGTCGCACCGCCCGACTCGGCCGATCCCGCCGCGCTGATCGGGCGCGCGCGAGCCTTCGATGGGCTCGTCGACGCGCTCAACATCACCGACGGCGCCGGCGGCAACTGCCACATGTCGAGCGTCGCGGCCTCGGCGATCCTCGTCGAACACGGATTCACGCCGGTGTACCAGGTCGCCTGCCGCGACCGCAACCGGATCGCGATCCAGGGCGACATCCTCGGCGCGGCGGCGCTCGGCGTGCGCAACGTGCTTTGCCTCACCGGCGACGACGTGAGCCAGGGCGACCAGCCGCAGGCCAAACCTGTCTTCGATCTGGATGCGGTATCGCTGCTCGGCATCGCGCGCGCGATGCGCGACGACGGAGTGTTCGCCTCGGGACGCAAGCTCGAGACGCCACCGCGTCTGTTCCTCGGCGCGACGGCCAATCCCTTCGTCCCGCCGCACCTGGACCGGATCGCGAATCTCGAACGGAAGATCGCCGCCGGTGCGCAGTTCATCCAGACCCAATTCTGTTTCGACGTCGCGTTGCTCGAGTCGTTCATGCGCGAGGTGCGCGCACGCGGCCTGCACCGGCACTGCAAGTTCATCATCGGCGTCGGCGCACTGCGCAGCGCCCGAGCGCTGCGCCGCATGGCGAGCATGGTGCCCGGAGTCCACATTCCCGAGCAGGTCATCGCGCGCGTGGACCGCGCCGACGATCAGAAGCTGGAGGGCCAGCGGGTGTGTATCGAAACCATGCTTGCGGTAGCGCAAATTGAAGGCGTCGGCGGCGTGCATTTAATGGGGCACAGGAACGAGGATGTGCTCGCCCAGATCATCGTCGAATCGGGTCTGCGGCGCGCGGTCTAGCCAAGCCACCCGGCCCGGCGCCAACCACTTCACCAGGAGGAGGATGTATGAGTGAATTGAACGAACGGGAAAGACAACTGATCGAGTGGCTCGCCGACATGCGCGAGGACGACGCACTGCCGCTCGCGAAGAAGATGCTGCTCGAAGACGGCATCGATCCGCTGCACGTACTCGGACTGTGCCGCCAGGCGATGGACATCGTCGGCAAGCGCTTCGAGGAGGGCGAGTATTTCCTGCCCGAATTGGTGCTCGCGGGAGAAATGCTCGAGCTGGTCGGCGCGATCGCCAAACCCCTGATCAAGCTCGGCCCCGGCGGCGAGGCGAAGAAGCTCGGCAAGGTACTGATCGGCACCGTGCACGGCGACCTGCACGACATCGGCAAGAACATCGTCAGTTTCATGCTCGACATCAACGGCTTCGAGGTGAAGGACATCGGCGTCGACGTGCCGGTGAAGACCTTCATCGAGGTGATCAACGACTACCAGCCCGACGTGGTGGGCCTGTCGGGCTTTCTCACGCTCGCCTTCGACTCGATGAAGGAAACCATCGCGGCGATCGACAACGCGGGCCTGCGCAACAAGGTGCACATCATGATCGGCGGCGGACAGATCGACGAGACGGTGCGCAGCTACACCGGCGCCGACGCTTTCGGCGTCAATGCCGTCGAAGCGGTCAACCTGTGCCGCGGCTGGATGACGGCCGGGGCCGCCGCATGAACGCGCCACTCACCCAGACTCCCGACGCCAAGGCGGCCTACGACGCGCGCTGGTCGCGCATCATGGATTGTGTCAATCTGAAGCAGCCCGACCGCATGCCGGCGGTGCTGTACGCCACCTTCTGGCTCGCCAAGTACGGCGGCATCAGCTGCAAGGAGCTGATGTACGACTACGACAAGACCAAGGCGATCGCCGAGCGCGCGGTGCTCGAATTCGAGCCCGACGCCTGCGGTCTGATGGTTCTCGCGACCGCGGCCGGACCCTCGCTCGAGGCGATCGGTTTCAAGCAGTTGCAGTGGCCCGGCCACGGCGTCGGCGACAACCAGCCGTTCCAGTATCTCGACCGCGAATACATGAAGCCCGAGGAATACGACGACTTCCTGTTCGATCCGACCGGCTTCTACCTGCAGAAGTACCTGCCGCGCGTCGCGAGCGCCTTCGAGGGCTTGGACCAGTTGCCGGTATTTCCCGGGCTGCACTATTTTCGCCTCATCTCCGGCATCCGCGCATTCGCCAAGCCCGCGGTCCGCGAGTCGTTCGAAAAACTCGTCAAGGCGGCCGAGGAAGTGGAGCGCTTCTCCGCCCACGTCGATGCGTGGATACAGCGCATCAACGCGCTCGGCTACCCGCTCGTAAGCGGCGCAACGGCGGTGTCACCGTACGACTTCATCGCCGACTACTTCCGCGGCGCGACCGGCATGATGAAGGATCTGTACCGCAACCGCGAAAAGCTCCTGCAGCTGCTCGACAAGGCCTCGGTATTCCTCACGCGCATGACGATCGCCAACGCCAAGGCCTACAACCATCCGATCATCATGATTCCGATCCACTGGGCGCCCGACGCGTTCATGTCGCAGAAGCAGTTCCAGGATTTCTGGTGGCCGCCGTTCCGCAAGATGATGATCGGCCTGATCGACGCCGGTTTCGTTCCAATGCCGCTCTGGGAGGCCGATTGCACCAAGCGCCTGGAAATCATCAAGGACGTGCCGCCCGGCAAGTGCATCTACTGGTTCGAGCGCACCGACATGGTCAAGGCCTTCGAAGTGCTCGGCGACGTGGTCGCGCTACGCGGCAATCTGTCTCCGTCGATGATGACCACCGGCAAGCCCGAGGAAGTCGACGCGGCGGTCAAACACCTGGTCGATCACGTCTGGAACAAGGGCGGCAAGCTGATCCTCGATTGCGCCTTCGGGCTGCCCGACGAAACGCCGGTCGAGAACGTGCGCGCGATGTTCGACGCGGCGCGCAAGTACGCGAGCTGAGCCCGGCATGCCCCGCCATGGCGGATTCGACGTTTTGGCGGCGCTCGGCGACGCACCTGCGCGACGCGCGCTCGCTCCCGCGGCCGCACGCCTGCGCCGCGAGGCGCTTGCCCTCGTGGCGGGTGAGCGGCTGGTGCACGCCGCGTACAGCTATCGGATCGTGCCGCTCGAGGGCATCGCGGGGGAAGTCCTGTGCGCCGACGGCGAGACGTTCGCCGCGCCCCGGCTGCTGCCCGAATCGGGCGAGTTGACCGCGCTCGCCTGCGGGGTGTGCAGCATCGGGCCGGCGCTCGAGGCGCGCGTCGGCGCGCTCTTTGCCGAGCGCCGCGCCGCGCTCGCGGTCGCGCTCGACTCGCTGGGCAACGAATTGCTCTTTGCCGTGTCGCGGCGCGCGCAGGATCGCATCCTCGCGGACGCGCGCCAGCGCGACCTCGACATGGCGGGCGAGCTGCGCGCCGGGGACCCCGGTCTCGCGCTCGATTCGCAAGCCTCCGTCCTGCGTCTCGCGCAGGCCGCGACCATCGGCATCAGGCTGAACCACGGCGGGATGATGCATCCGGTGAAATCGACCTCGATGCTGCTTGGCGTCGGCCGGGAACTGCCGGCGGTGCGCTGGTCGCGCTGCGACGACTGTGCCTCGCAAAGCCGCTGCGCCGTCCCTCGGGAGGCGCGCGCGCAGAACGCCTAGCCGGCGCTGGCGCTCCGCCACGATCAGCGACATGACCTACCGGCTGCGCTTTGCCAATCTCGGGCGCGAAATCGCGGCAAGCGCCGACGACACGCTGTACCAGAGCGCGCGGCGCGGCGGGGTGCGCATCGTCGGTGCCTGCGGCGGACGCGGCGCCTGCGGCACCTGCGTGGTGCGCGTCGTCGAGGGCGAGGTCGAACTCACCGAGGAAGACGGCGAACCCGCCGAGCGCGAATCGCTGCGCGACCGGCAGTGGGTGCGCGCCTGCCGCGTCCATGCACGCTCGGATTGCACGGTCGAAGTCGCGCCGCGTTCGCTCGCGCCGGTGGTGCGCGCCGATATGGCGAGCCTGCGCAGCGGAACGCTCGCACTCGACCCGGCGGTGCGTCAGCGCGAGCTCGTCCTGGCCCCGGCGACGCTCGATGACCCCGTCGCCGACCTCGACCGCGTCGCACGGGCGCTCGATTGCGATACGCTGTCGGCTTGCGACGCCGCGGCGGCCCGGCAACTGCCCGGGATATTGCGCGCGCACGCATGGCGCCTGCGCGCGCGGCTGCACGGCGGCGAAGCGATCGGCTTCGCCGCCCCGGGAAGCCGCGCGTTGGGCCTCGCGGTCGATCTCGGCACCACCAATGTCGCCGCGTTCCTGATCGACCTGGACAGCGGAATTCAGCTCGCAAGCCTCGGCATCGAAAATCCGCAGGCCGCCTGGGGCGCCGACGTCATCAGCCGGCTCAATTTCGCGAGCCGCTCATCGGCCGGCGGCGACGAGTTGCGCGCCGCGGCGGTAGCCGGCATCAATGCCCTCGCCGCCGATCTCTGCGAGGCGGTCGGCGTCCACGGCGAGGACATTGTCGATCTCGCCCTTTGCGGCAATACCGCGATGCACCACCTACTGCTTGGCCTGCCGGTCCACCAGCTCGGGCACGCGCCGTTCGTCGCGGTGCTGCGCGACTCGCTCGACATCAAGGCGCGCGAACTCGGCATCCGGGCCTGCGCGGGAGCCTACGTGCACATCGCGCCCGGCGTCGGTGGATTCGTCGGTGGCGACCACGTCGCGG
Source organism: Betaproteobacteria bacterium (assembly GCA_029858545.1). Classification (GTDB taxonomy): domain Bacteria; phylum Pseudomonadota; class Gammaproteobacteria; order Burkholderiales; family SG8-39; genus JAOUFA01. The sequence goes on along the minus strand of JAOUFA010000152.1, from coordinate 338 downwards.
CGCTGCTCGGTACCGAGGAAATCTGGTCGAACGCGAGGCTCAGCATCGTGATGGATATCGGTACGAATACCGAGATCTCGCTCATCCATCACGGCGAGATTCTCACCGCTTCCTGCCCGTCCGGCCCCGCGCTCGAAGGCGGACACATCTCCTGCGGCATGCGCGCCGCCGAGGGGGCCATCGAGCGCGTGCGGCTCAGCGACGGCAGGATCGCGGTGCAAACGATCGGCGGCGGCAAGGCGGTCGGCGTGTGCGGCTCGGGAGTGCTCGATGCCGTGGCGACGCTGCACGCCGCAGGTATCGTCGACGCCCGCGGCCGGATCGTCGAGGAGCACGCC
>JAOUFA010000589.1 GCA_029858545.1 Betaproteobacteria bacterium | reverse complement strand
TGAGTTCCGGCATGTGGCGGAAGTTCATGCCGTAGATGCCCGCGATCAACGTCGGGACGGCGACCAGCGCGGCGTAGGCCGCGAGGCGCTTCGTCACTTCGCTCTCGCCGACGGTAATCAGCGCCAGGTTCACCGAGGTCGCGGTGGCAACGGTGTCCCGTACCGAGTCGATGGTCGAGTTGATTCGCACCAGGTGATCGTAGACGTCGCGGAAGTACTCGCCCAGACCGGCGCACACCTGCGGCACCCGTCCGCCGTACAACCGGCTGGTGGCTTCGACCAGTGGCGCGACCGCGTGCTTGAGCCGAGTAAGTTTATGCCGAACATAGTAGAGCGCCTCGATGTTCTGGCGCGGGGTCTTGCCGGCGAACATGTCGTCCTCGATCTCGTCGAATTCGTCCTCGATCGCCTCCAGCGCCGGAAAGTAGCGGTCGACGACCGCGTCCATGAGGGCGTACAACACGTAGCCCGCTCCGTGGCGCAGCAGTTCGGGTTCGAGTTCGCAACGCGCACGTACTCCCTCGAATCCCTTTTCCGTGCCCGCACGAACCGAAACGACATAGTTGTGGTCGACGAACACGTCGACTTCGCCGACCTGCAATTCGTCGCCCGTCACGTCGACGGTATGCATGACGAGAAACAACGAGCTACCGTATTCCTCGATCTTCGGGCGCTGGTGGCCGTGGTGCGCGTCTTCGACGGCGAGAGCGTGGAGGTCGAACGCAGACTGCATGTCGGCGAGTTCCGCGGCGTCGGGATCGCGCAGCGCCACCCAGACGAAACAGCCGGGACGGCTGGTGTAGTCGTGAACTTCCCGCGGATCGATATCGGCGAGTTTTCGGCCGTCCTGGTAGGCGACGCTGTTGACAAGCATGCTCAATCATAGCGTGAAGTGCGTTCCGCGACGCACGCGTTGGTGTGCCCGAAGCGCTCCCGCTAAAATACGTTCTTTCCGGAGATCCCGCGTATGCCCGCCATCAGCCGCCGCGCCTCTAGCCTGGGCACCGAGAACGCCTTCGTCGTGCTCGCGGAGGTGAATGCCCTGGCGCGCCAGGGCAAGGACATCATTTCATTCTGCATAGGTCAGCCGGACTTTCCGGCGCCCGATAACGTGCAGGAGGCGGCGATCCGCGCGGTGAAGGGCGGCAAGCACGGCTATACCCCGTCGGCGGGGATCGATGAACTGCGCTCGGCGGCGGCGGCCTATCTCTCGCGGATGCGAGGCGGTTTGCCGATTCGCGCCGAGGAGGTGGTGGTTGGCGCCGGCGCGAAGCCGTTTATTGCCTACGCGATCCTCTCGACCACCGACTTCGGCGCGGGCGACGAGGTGATCTATCCCAATCCGGGGTTTCCGATCTACGAGTCGCAGATCATCGCGCACGGGGCAAAGCCGGTGCCGATCCATTTGCACGAGGCGCGCGATTTCTCCTTCGACCCCGCCGAACTGGAACGGCTCATCACGCCGAAGACGAAGCTGCTGATCCTCAATTATCCGCACAATCCTACCGGTGGCTTGCTGACGCGCGCCGAACTGGAAACGATCGCCGCGATCCTGAAGAAACATCCGCAGGTCTGGGTCTACGCGGACGAAATATACGGGCGGCTCGCGTATCGCTCCGATGCGGGAACAGACGCCGCAGGCGAGTTCTTCTCGATCGCCCAGGTGCCCGGCATGTACGAGCGTACGATCATCGCCGACGGCGCCTCGAAGACCTGGGCGATGACCGGCTGGCGCGTGGGTTACGCAGCGAATGCGGCGCTCGCGCCGGTATTCACGCGCTGGATCACGAATACCGATTCCTGCGCGTCGCAGATCTCGCAGTGGGCGGCGCTCGAGGCACTCACCGGTCCGCAGGATCCGGCCGCACGCATGAAGCAAAGCTTCCACGCCAGACGCGACCTGATCGTCGGACTGCTCAATCAACTGCCGGGCGTCACCTGCCGCGTGCCGGGAGGCGCGTTCTACGTCTGGCCGAACGTCACCGAAGCCTGCCGCATGATCGGTGC
>JAOUFA010000219.1 GCA_029858545.1 Betaproteobacteria bacterium | reverse complement strand
GATTTGCTGTCGAACCGGTTTTCCTGAAACGCGGTCATGGCCGAGCGCATCGTAGTCGGTATGTCGGGAGGGGTGGATTCCTCGGTCGCGGCGCTGCTGCTGAAGCGCCAGGGCTACGACGTGGTCGGACTTTTCATGAAGAACTGGGAGGACGACGATGACGGCGAGTACTGCTCGACGCGCCAGGACCTGATCGACGCCGCGGCGGCGGCAGATGTCGTCGGCGTCGATCTCGAAGCGGTCAATTTCGCGGCTGAATACAAGGAGCGTGTGTTCGCGAGCTTTCTCGCCGAGTATTCGGCAGGACGCACTCCCAACCCGGACGTCCTGTGCAATGCGGAGATCAAGTTCAAGGCATTTCTCGAGCATGCGATGCGACTGGGCGCCAGCCGTATCGCCACCGGCCACTATGCGCGGGTGCGCGAGCGCGGCGGACGGTTCGAACTATTGCGTGGCACAGACGTATCCAAGGACCAAAGCTATTTTCTGCATCGGCTCAATCAGGCGCAACTCTCGCGCGTGCTGTTTCCGGTCGGCGAGATCAGGAAGGTCGAAGTGAGGCGTATTGCCCTGGAAGCGGGGCTGCCCAACCACGCGAAAAAGGATTCGACCGGCATCTGTTTCATCGGTGAGCGGCCTTTTCGAGAATTTCTCAATCGCTATCTGCCCACGCAGCCCGGGCCGATTGTCACGCACGAAGGGGCGCGGATCGGTGAGCATGTGGGTCTTGCGTTCTACACCCTCGGGCAGAGAAAGGGTATCGGTATCGGCGGCAAGCGCGGTTCAAGATCGGGCGAGGATTCCGCGTGGTACGTCGCGAGGAAGGATCTCGCGAGCAACACCCTCGTCGTGGTGCAGGGGCACGATCATCCGCTGCTCCTCAGCCGCTCGCTCGAGGCGCTCGATGCGAGCTGGGTGAGCGGTGCCGCACCCGAGGCACGCGTCCCGCATGCGGCGAAGACCCGTTATCGGCAGGCCGACGCAAGCTGCAAGCTGGCGCGCGTCGCGAACGGCCGTATCGAGCTGCAATTCGCCGATCCCCAGTGGGCGGTGACACCCGGGCAATCCGTGGTGCTGTATGACCAGGAGACCTGCCTTGGCGGTGCGGTAATCGCCTGAGCCGAACCCAGCCCACGCGCCCAGTGCATCAGGCGACGTGAAGCGATATGATGCGCGCGAGCGCTGCGTTATTTCGTCCGGGAGGGAGATGCGCTTTGACTTTGCCACGCTGATGCCGGCCGAGCACCCGCGCGAACCGCGCAGGGCCGGAGAAGTGGTCTTCGCCATCGGCGACCCCGGTGAGGTGTTGTACGTTGTCGCGCGCGGCGAGGTACAGATCTGCGTCGGCGATGTGGTACTCGAAACCGTCGGTCCGGGCGGCATCATCGGCGAATTGGCGCTGCTCGATGACGAACAGCAAGCGCGCAGCGCGACCACGGTCGCGCTCACCGACTGTGAACTTCTGCCGATCGGACGAGGCGAGCTGCTTGCCTTGATCGGCGGGCAGCCGCATGCGGCGCTCGAGATCACGCGCGTGGTGGTACGGCGGCTGCGCGCGACGAATTTCTTCGCCCACCACGATGTGCTCACCCGGTTGCCGAACCGGGCGCTATTTCATGAATCGTGCCGCACCGCGCTGCTGCGCGCGCAGCGCAGCGCTACGTCGCTGGGTGTGCTGTATATCGATCTCGACAACTTCCTCAGCCATAGCGAATCGATCGGCCACGCGGGCGGTGACCGGCTATTGTGCGCGGTGGGTGAGCGCATCCGCGCCAGCGTGCATGAACTCGATCTGGTCGCGCGCGTCGGCGGCGACGAGTTCGCGGTACTGCTCGAGGATCTTCCCGCCGGCCACGCCGCGGCGGATGTGGCGCAGCGCGTGCTCGATGAGCTGCGAAAACCTTTCGCGATCGCGGGCGACCGACACTATGTTACGGCGAGCGTCGGCCTCGCGTGCTATCCGAATGACGGCAAGGACCCGAAGACGCTCCTTGGAAACGCAGACGCCGCGATGCGTCTCGCCAAGGCGAACGGCCGCAACAATTGCTGCGCGTTTTCGCATGAACTGCACGTTATCGCGCTGGAGACGCTACGCCTGAGGAATCACCTGCGCCAGACGGTCGAGCGCGACGAGCTGTTGCTGTATTTCCAGCCTCGCATCGGCGTGTCTTCCGGTCGGGTGGTGGCGGTCGAGGCGCTGCTGCGCATGCGGCACCCCGAACTCGGTATGGTTCCGCCAAGCAAGTTCATCCCGATCGCGGAGCAGGCGGGAATGATGGACGACATTGGCGAGTGGGTACTGCGGAAGGCTTGCGCGCAGCAGATGCACTGGCTTGCGCTGGGCGTCGCCCCGGAGCGCATCGCCGTGAACCTCTCGGCGCGGCAGTTGCGCGCCGCGGAACTCGCGAATCGCGTCGCCGCGGTGCTTGCGCAGACGGGCCTCGATCCGCGGCACCTGGAACTCGAGATCACCGAGAGCTCGATGATGGATGATCCGGCGCGCACGGTGTACCTGCTCAAGCAGTTGCGCGCGATGGGCGTGGCGATCACGCTCGATGATTTCGGCACCGAGTACTCGTCGCTCAGCTATCTCAAGCAATTTCCGCTCGACTGCATGAAGATCGATCAGTCGTTCGTGCGCGGAGTTCCGGACGCACACGACGATGCGGCGATCACCCGGGCGGTGGTAACGCTCGCGCGCAATCTGCGTCTGAAGGTGGTCGCGGAAGGTGTCGAATCCCGGGAGCAGATGTCTTTCCTCGTTGAGCTGGGCTGCGACGAACTGCAGGGTTATATGCTGGGCATGCCTTCGCCCGCCGAGGAAATGGAGACGGTGCTGCGCCGCGACGCACGAGTCTTCGCGCGTGTCTGATCCGGAGCCGGTCAGCGCGGAACCGTATTGGCGAAGGCGGGGCGCTGCGAAAGCTTATCGAGATGACGGGCGAGCGGCGCGAATTTGCCGCGCCACTCGACGTCTCCCGGCCTTCTGAATTCCAGCCAGCCCAGACAGCAACCGAGGGCGATATCGGCCAGCGAATACCTGTCGTGATGGCACCAGGCGTGATCACCCAAATCATGCGCCATCTGTGCGAGGCCGCGTTCGATCTTGCCGCGCTGGCGTGCCATCCATGCTTCGCTCTGTTCCTGCCTGGGGCGCAGGCTCTCCGCACGCAGCAGCGCGCCCGCGTCGAGCACGCCGTCGGCAAGCGCCTCCCAGCGGTGCACCGCAATGCGTTCGCGGTTCTCCTCGGGAATCAACCGGCCGATCGGCGAGACATGGTCGAGAAACTCGACAATCACGCGCGAGTCGTAAATCGCCGTGCCGTCGTCGAGAAGCAGCGTCGGCAGTTTCCCGAGCGGGTTGTGCGCGACGACCGGATTGTCGACCGGTTGGACGTCGACCATGTGGATTTCGCAATCGATGTGCTTCTCGGCGAGCACCACGCGGACCTTGCGCGCGTAGGGGCTGGCAGGCGAAGCGAGGAGTTTCAAGCCGGCTCCGGCGGAGTCTGCATCGGGCGCACGATGTAGCCGCCCGATTTCTCGTCGCGCTCGAGCGACAGGAGCTTTCTCTTCTCCGCATCCTCGAGGAGATCGGAGAAGGCGCGAAAGCCATAGTAGGACTCGTTGAATCCGGGATTACGTCGCTTCAGCGCCTGCTTGACCATCGAGCCCCAGATGCGATCGCCTTCGCCGCGTTCGGCGAACAGGGCATCCAGCGTGTCGAGCATCAGATCGAAGGCCTCCTGCTTCTTGTCGTCGGTCGGCGCCTCGCCCTTCTTGCGTGCCGCGCCGCCTTCCTTGCGCTTGGCGGCGTTGCGGCGCTTGGCCTCGTCCTCGCGCACCAGGTCATCGTAGTAGATGAATTCGTCGCAGTTGGCAATCAGCAGGTCGCTGGTCGAATTCTTCACGCCCACGCCGATCACGGTCTTGGCGTTTTCGCGCAGCTTCGAGACCAGCGGCGAAAAATCCGAATCTCCGCTGATGATCACGAAGGTGTCGACGTGCGACTTGGTGTAGCACAGGTCAAGCGCATCGACCACCATGCGGATGTCGGCTGAATTCTTGCCGGACTGGCGCAGGTGCGGAATCTCGATCAACTCGAACGAGGCGCCGTGCATGGTGGTCTTGAACTCCTTATAGCGGTCCCAGTCACAGTAAGCCTTCTTGACGACGATCGAACCTTTCAGCAACAGTCGTTCGAGAACTCTCTCGATGTCGAATCGCGCGAACTTCGCGTCGCGCACGCCAAGCGCGATGTTCTCGAAGTCGCAGAACAGCGCCATGCTGCGTGTATCTTGCGGGGAGGCCATGTGCGCGATGCTACCAGAGGGCTGGCCGTCGCATTGATGCAGTTGATACATCGTAAAGAGAGGTGAGGCGAGGGGCGCAAATCGTATAATTGGGAGAAATCCCCCCGCAGGGGACTCCCGCGGCATCGCCGCGAGGGGTTTCGACGGGGGAAAGCCGGGGGTTTCCCCTCGCTTGTTGGGTTGGTTGCACCAGGGGACTACAAGACATGCCTTCGCTTCTCGCCGCGCTCTCGCCGCTCGACGGCCGCTACGCCAAGTCGGTCGATACGTTACGGCCGTTTTTCAGCGAACAGGCGCTTATTCGCTATCGGGTGCGCGTCGAGCTGGCCTGGCTGATCGCGCTCGCCGCCGAACCCAAGTTGCGCGAACTGAAACCGCTGTCGAGGTCCACACTCGCCGAACTCGAGGCACTGGTCGCCGACTTCGCGGAGGGCGACGCCGAGGCGATCAAGAGAATCGAGGCCGAGACGAACCACGACGTCAAGGCGATCGAGTACTGGCTGAAGGACCGGCTCGCCGGCAACCGCGAAATGGAGCGCTCGCTCGAATTCATCCACTTTGGCTGTACTTCCGAGGACATCAACAACCTGTCCTACGCACTGATGCTTGCCGAAGCGCGTGCGCTCGTTCTGCTGCCCGGACTGGACGCGATCCTATCGGCGCTGCGCGCGAAGGCGCACCGCTATGCGGAATTGCCGATGCTCTCGCGCACGCATGGACAGCCGGCCACGCCGACCACGCTCGGCAAGGAAATGGCGAACTTCGCCCACCGCCTGCGCCGTGCGCGCGAGCGAGTCGCCGGCGTATCAATCCTGGGAAAGATCAATGGCGCGGTGGGCAATTACAACGCGCATATCGTGGCCTATCCTGAAGTGGACTGGCCGCGTTTCGCGAGGCGTTTCGTCGAGCGGCTCGGATTGGAGTTCAATCCGTACACCATCCAGATCGAGCCGCATGATTCGTTTGCCGAATTGTTCGACGCCTGCGCGCGTGCCAACACCGTATTGCTCGACCTCGATCGCGACCTTTGGGGCTACGTCTCGCTCGGCTATTTCAGGCAGAAACTGAAGGAAGGCGAGGTCGGTTCATCGACCATGCCGCACAAGATCAATCCGATCGATTTCGAAAACTCCGAAGGCAATCTTGGCGTGGCGAACGCGCTGTTGCGTCACCTCGCCGACAAGCTGCCGGTGTCGCGCTGGCAGCGTGATTTGTCGGATTCGACCGCGCTGCGCAATCTCGGCAATGCGCTCGGCCACAGTCTGCTCGCATGGAATTCATGTCTGCGAGGTCTTGGCAAGCTCGACGCCGATCCGAAGCGTCTCGCGGCGGACCTCGATGCCAACTGGGAGGTTCTCGCCGAACCGATCCAGCAGGTGATGCGCCGCTATGGCGTGCCCGATGCGTATGAAAAACTGAAGGCCCTGACACGCGGCAGGCGAATTGGCCGAAAGGACTTGGCAGTCTTTATCCGCAAGTTGCCGATACCGCAAACCGCCAAGCGCCGGTTGCTCGCTCTCACGCCGGCTTCGTACACGGGACTGGCCGCGCGCCTGGCCGGGCGCATCTAGGCGAAACGCGGGCGATTTGGAATTAGGCGGCTTTGAATTTCACCGCGCTGCCGAATTCCGGCGATGGCGCAGAAAAGGCAGCCGCAGGAAATCGGCACACGCGTGCGAGCCCATCTCGCGGCTTCCGCTGTTTCGCGACGGTCAGCTCGCTGCGCCGTTCTTGATGCGGGCAAGTTCGGCGTGCAATTGTTCGGTCTCGCTGCGGTCGATAAAAGTCACCAGCCAGTGGGTCTGCTTACCCGCGGAGTCCCGCAATGGATTCGCCAGAATCTCGATAAAGAGCGATACGCCGTCTTTGCGCGTGGTACGCAGACGGACGCGCGCTGGCGACGAGCCTGCGAACAGGCGGCCCTCCGCGACCTTGTCATCATGCAGGATGAGCCGGGATAGCGAGCTGGCGAGCGTCTCGGCTTCGCTCAATGCGAAATAGTCCAGGAATGCGCGGTTTACCTGGACGATCGGTCGGTCTCCGGCGCTCGCGTCGAGCAGTGCCATCGGGAGATCC
>JAOUFA010000151.1 GCA_029858545.1 Betaproteobacteria bacterium | reverse complement strand
CGCGCGAGTGTCGAGGCCTCCATGTAGTCATCGTAGTTGCCGGGATAGACGCGAATGCCGCCGTAGTCGACGTCGGCCATGTGGGTGCACACGCTCGACAGAAAATGCCGGTCGTGCGAGATGATCACCATCGTACTGTTGCGGCCGTTCAGCACATCCTCCAGCCAGCGGATGCTGTGGATGTCAAGGTTGTTGGTCGGCTCATCGAGCAGCAGGATGTCCGGGTCGCCAAACAGCGCCTGTGCGAGCAGCACGCGCAGCTTCCAGCCGGGCGCGACCTCGCTCATCGGCCCGTTGTGCTGCGCGATCGGCACTCCGAGGCCGAGCAGCAGCGACGCGGCGCGCGCCTCCGACGTATAGCCGCCGTACTCGGCGTATTTCGCCTCGAGGTCGGCGGCGCGCACGTAGTCTTCCTCGCTTGCGTCCGGGTCGGCGTAGATCGCGTCGCGGCTGCGCATCGCGTCCCACATCTGCTCGTGGCCCATCAGCACCACGTCGAGGACGCGCTCGTTCTCGTACGCGAACTGATCCTGGCGGAGCTTTCCCAGGCGCTCGTTCGCGTCGATCGCCACGGTGCCTGCGGAGGGCTCCAGATCCCCGCCGAGAATCTTCATGAAAGTGGACTTGCCGCAGCCGTTCGCGCCGATCAGTCCGTAGCGGTTGCCGCCGCCGAACTTCACCGAGACGTTTTCGAACAGGGGTTTTCCCCCGAACTGCATGGAGATGCCAGAGGTAACGATCATGGGAATTCTTCAGGTTGAGACACTGCGCCGGAGGCTCGCGGACCAGGGTTGGCCCGGGGCGCGGCATGCCGGGAGGGCAGTTGCGCGCTCCCGGAGGGGCGCATGATACAGCCTCGCGCGGGCATTGAGGCAGCCCGCGCGCGAACGACGCATGCGCGGGACAAGAAAAGCGGCGCGCGTTGCGCGAACCGGCGCCGACTCAGTCGATCCTTGCCCGCAACACCCCTTCTTTCAGCTCGAGCACGCGCTCGGCGCGCGCCGCGAGCGAGGCGTCATGGGTGACGATAACGAAGGCGGTGCCGCGCTCGCGCGCGAGACGCAGCATCACCTCGAATACCTCGTCGGAGGTGTGCACGTCTAGGTTGCCAGTCGGCTCGTCGGCCAGCACGCAGGCCGGCTCGGCGACGATCGCGCGCGCGAAGGCGCAGCGCTGGCGCTCGCCGCCGGAGAGCTCGCCCGGCCGGTGTGCGGTGCGCGCTTCGAGCCCCACCTCTTTCAGCACCGCGCAGGCGCGCGCGAGCGCCGCGCCGCGCTCCATGCGCCGGATCAACAGCGGCATCGCGACGTTCTCCGCGGCGCTGAACTCCTGCAGCAGGTGGTGAAACTGATAGACGAAACCGAGCATCTCGTTCCTGGCGCGCCCGCGCTCGGTCTCTCCCATCGCCGAGAAATTCCTCCCGCGCAGCATCACCGTCCCCGCGCTCGGCGAGTCAAGCCCGCCAAGCAGGTGCAACAGCGTGCTCTTGCCCGAGCCCGACTTGCCCATGATCGCGATGCGCTCGCTCGCATGCACGTCGAGATCGACGCCGGTGAGCACCTGCACCGGCGTGGGGCCCTGGTAGGTCTTCGCGAGCCCGCGGCAGGCAATCACCACCTCACTCATAACGCAACGCCTCGGCCGGATTGACGCGCGCCGCGCGCCGACTCGGATAGATCGCGGCGATGAAGGACAACCCCAGCGCCACCAGCGCCACGGTGATCACATCGCTTGCGATCACCTGCGAGGGAAGCTCGGGAATCAGGTACACGTCCTTCGACAGGAACTTGATGCGCAGCGCATTCTCGATCGCCGGCACGATCACGTCGACATTGACCGCGGTCAGCACGCCGCTCGTCACCCCGACCAGCGTGCCGATCACGCCGATCAGCGCGCCCTGCACGACGAAGATCTGCATGATCGAGCCGGGCGAGGCGCCGAGCGTCCTCAGAATCGCGATGTCGGCCTGCTTGTCGGTCACCGCCATCACCAGCGTGGACACGATGTTGAACGCCGCCACCGCGATGATCAGCGTAAGGATGATGAACATCATGCGCTTCTCGATCTCGACGGCGCGAAAATAATTCGCGTTGCTGCGCGTCCAGTCGGAAGCGTAGTAATCGGGGCCGATGCGCGGATTGAGCGCGTGCGCCACGTCGCGCGCGGCGAACAGATCATCGAGCTTGAGCCGCACCCCGGTCACCGCGCTGCCCAGCTGATACAACTTCTGCGCGTCCTCCAGGTGCACCAGCGCGAGTCCGCCATCGGCATCCGAGATGCCCGCCTCGAAAAGGCCCACCACGGTGAACTGCTTCAAGCGCGGAATCACCCCGGCGGGGGTCACCTGGCCCTGCGGCGCGATGAGCGCCACCTTGTCGCCGAGCAGCACGCCGAGCGCGTGCGCCAGGTCGATGCCGAGCACCACGCCAAACTCGGCGGGCTTGAGCGCGGCGAGGCTTCCCGCGCGCATATGCGTACCGAGTTCGGCGACTTTTCCCTCGAGCTCCGGGAGAATGCCGCGCACCAGCGCACCGCGCACCGCCTGGCCGTTGGTGAGCATCGCCTGCGCGTTGACGAACGGCGCCGCGGCGAGTACATGCGGCTCGCGCAACACATCCCGCGCCACCGACTGCCAGCCGGCGATGCGCCCGGCACCGCCCAGCACCTGCACATGCGCCGCGACGCCGAGGATGCGCCCGCGCACCTCCTTCTGGAAACCGTTCATCACGGAGAGCACCACGATCAGCGCCCAGATGCCGAGCGCGATGCCGGCCATCGAGATGAGCGAGATGAAGCTGATGAAATGGTTGCGCCGCTTGGCGCGCGTATAGCGAAGACCGACGAGCAGTTCGTAGCGCATGGACGGCCGAGGATACTACAATCGGCGCGAGCGACACCGAAACCACCGTGGGCGGCGGCACCTGCGCGCCCCGCACTCCGCGTCGCGCGCGACACCGGTGTATTAGCCGATACAATGTGGCGCGCGATTTTCCCACTTTTACTCACACCCCCGCAGACGACGCATGGCACCCCTCAACGGCTGGAAGGACCGCCTTCGCCTCGCCGCTTCCCGGCTGCCCGGAGCAGCGGGAGCGATCGCGTGGACATCGCGTGCCGATATCAGCACCCTGAATTTCATCACGATATTCGCATTCGGCAACGCGGTCCTGTACCACCGCCTCCTGTTCCTGTTTGCCGCCGATGCCCTGGACTACTCTTCACTCAACGGGGTCCTGACTCTGTTCACGTTGTTCGTGCTGGTGGTGTTTCTTTCTTCGCTGTTTCTCGCCGTCATTGCGCTGGTTGCGCAGCGCCTGGTCAAGCCGCTGTGCATGCTTCTGGTATGCGGCAATGCGGTAGCCCTTTATTTCGCCGAGACCTATCACGTCATTCTCGATAGAACAATGATGGGGAACGTATTCAACACCAACCTTCAAGAGGCAACGGATCTCTTTCACCCCAGATTGCTCGTCTATGTATTGGTGTATGCGGTCCTGCCATGTATTGTGTTGTCGCGACTCAACGTCCGGACGGTCAGGTTCTACAAACGATCCATCTATCTGTTTGTCGTCCTGTTCCTGGGCCTGGGCTGGAGCTTCGCCAATGCGCAGACATGGTTATGGATCGACAAGAACGCCAGCAAACTGGGCGGAATGATCATGCCGTGGTCGTATGTCGTGAACTCGGCAAGGTGGTACTACGGAAAATATTTCATGGCGATGCGCAAGGAGATCCTGTTGCCTGCGGCGCATTTCGTCGACCCCGGCAAGGCGATCGTGGTCCTGGTGATCGGCGAGTCGGCCAGAGCGCAAAACTTCTCGCTTTACGGCTACCCGCGCCCGACGAATCCGCGCCTCGCCGAGGCCGGTGCGGTGGCACTGCCCGGAGCGACCGCCTGCTCGACCTACACCACCGCATCGATCGAGTGCCTGCTTTCGCATGTGGGTTCCGCGACGAGCCTGATGACCTTGTACGAGCCATTGCCGAGCTATCTGCAAAGGCAGGGGGTGAACGTGATCTGGCGCTCGAACAACTGGGGCGAACCGCGGTTGAAGATCGATCTTTATCAGCGCGCCGAGGAAATCCGCAAGACCTGCCAGGGCGAGAACTGCGACTACGACGAACTCCTGCTCAGCCATCTCGATCGGTATTTGCGGGACGCCACGCGAGACAAGACTTTCGTCGTCCTGCATCAGACCGGCAGCCACGGCCCCTCTTATTTCAGGAAGTATCCGCCCGGCTTCGCGGCGTTCAAGCCGACATGTGATTCGGTCGAATTGCAGCGATGCACCCATGACGGCCTGGTCAATGCCTACGACAATAGCGTTCTGTACACCGATCACTTCCTCTATCGGGTGATCGAGTTGCTGAAAACGTTCCAGCGCCCGACGGTGATGCTCTATGTATCCGATCACGGCGAGTCGCTGGGTGAATACGGTCTTTATCTGCACGGCACGCCCTATTCGATCGCGCCGGATTTCCAGAAACGGGTGCCCTTCATCGTGTGGATGTCGGATGAGTTCAAGAGGCGAAGGAGGATCCACGATGGCGCCATCGGCGGGGGTCCAAGATACTCGCAGGACAACGTCTTTCACAGCGTGATGGGGGCACTCGGGATGCGGAGCGAAATCTACAACAAGCAACTGGATATTTTCAGCATTGACTGAGCCCTGCCCCTTCGGATTCCTCTGTCCGCCCGTCGCGGGCGTGGTTTCGCGTCACGCGCGATCCGCCGGCCGCCGGCGCGTGCTGCAATGACCCCTAGCCGGTCCGCTTCGCCTGCGCTCGTCGACTCCTACGCGCAGGCGATGGGCAGAATGCGCGTGCTGTTGCCGCTGCTCGCGGCGGTTGCCGCAGCGCTCGGCGTGTGGGGCCGAAGCGGGGATCGGCAGGTGTTTCTGTGGATCAACACCGGCATCCCGCGCGCGCTGCCCGATGCGCTGCTTCGCGTCTGGGACGGCATCATGATCAGTCTCACTTATCTGGGGGATACCCATGCGATGCTGTGGATGATCCTGTTGATCGCCCTGCCGTGGTGGATTTCCACAGGCAGAAGAACCCCCGGAAGACTGTCTCTGTACCTGGTGGTACTTGCGATCGTGCTGGTGCTGGCGACCGCCGTATCGCAGAGCGTCAAAGAGATCGTGGCGGCGCTTCGTCCCGCCGCGGTGCTGCCCGCCGAGTCGCTGCACATCCTGGGGAAGACGCTCAAATACTATGCTTTCCCGTCCGGGCACACCGTTACCGCATTTGCCGGCATGTGTCTCCTTTTGCCGGCCATTCCCGCCTCGTGGCGATGGAGCGCGCTTGCGCTGGCCACCGCGATCGGCATTTCCCGCATCGGCATGGGCGCGCACTGGCCGATCGATGTTGCCGCCGGGGCGTTCGTCGGAATCGTCGCCGGCATGATGGGCTGGCGCACGGCCTTCTGGCTGGAGCAAAAGAGACTTGCCGAAAACAGGCTCTGGCAATGGGTCTATCAAGGCCTGGCGATACTGGGATCGTTCATCATGGCCGCGAATGTCGCTTACACGCCCTTCTTTCAGTTTGAATACCGCTCGGTGCATTTTGGCTTGCTTGGTCTCGGTCTCGCCTTGGCGCTGCTCGCCGGCTATCATCGGCGCGGCAAGCCGGAATAGGCCATGCTGACCGTCCACGGCATGTCGAATTCGGGCAACTGCTACAAGGTGAAGCTCGCCCTCGAGCAGCTGGCGCTGCCGTATCGCTGGATCGAAGTCGACGTGACAGGTGGCGAAACGCGTACGCCGACGTTCCTCGCCAAGAACCCGAACGGCAAGGTTCCGACTCTGGAACTCGATGACGGCGGCTTTCTGCCCGAGTCGAATGCGATCCTTCATTACCTTGCCGAAGGCACGCCGCTCTTGCCGGGGGGACGGCTCGAGCGGGCGCGCGTGCTGCAATGGATGTTCTTCGAGCAGTACAGTCACGAGCCCTATATCGCGGTCGCGCGCTTCATCGCGAAATTCCTGCCGCCGGAATCGCCGCGCCGCGCCGACCTGGCAGGTCTTGTCGAGCGCGGCCATCAGGCCCTCGGCGTGATGGAACGACAACTCGCCCAAGAGCCATTTCTCGCCGGTGGCGCGTACTCGATCGCCGATATCGCGCTATTCGCGTATACGCATTGCGCCGCCGACGGCGGTTTCGACCTGGGGCGCTATCGGGCGGTACGCGACTGGCTTGACCGGGTGCGCGCTCAACCGCGCTTCGTCGCGATGTCGGCGTGAACGGCGTCGCGCGGCGCTAGTTCCGCAGCGCGATGCGATCCGAACCGGCGCTGCGCGCGGCGCCGAGCGCCGCTTCCGCGGCGGCAAAAAGCTCGTCCAATTCCTCTCCGGAGCGCCAGTCGGCGAGTCCGATGGACACCGTGTAATTCACGTCCATGCCGCGCCCGGCGTGCACCGCGTGGCCGCGCACGTGGGCGGCGAAGCGCTGCGCGGCGCGCAGCGCATGCTCGCGCGAGGCTCCGGGCAGCAGCACCATGAACTCGTCACCGCCGTAGCGCGCGCACAGATCGTGCGGACGGAAGGAATGTCGAATCGCCTGTGCCGCGCCTTGCAGCAGGTGTTCAATGCCCGGATGTCCGAGGGTTCCGGCGAAGGATGCGAAGCCGTCCACAGAGATCGCGATGAGCACCGCGCCGTGATGACTGCGCGCGCAACGCTCCAGTTCACGCCCATACATCTCGGTCATCCAGCGCCGGTTGTAGAGCCCCGTGACCACATCGGTGAGCGAAGTGAACTCCGAGACCTCCAGTTCCGCAAGCCCGCTCGCGTGCAAGGCGCGCACGCGGCGCGCGCGCTCGGCGACGATGGAAATCAGATTCACGGCGATGTGCGGCTCGACGAGCATCGATTCCAAGACGCGCCCGGCCGGCCAGGCGAACAGGCGCGTCGGCTGCAGCGCGTAGACCCAGGGCGGCTCGGCGGGCGCTTCGATGATCGACTGCTCGCCGGCGCAGCCGCCCGCCACCACGCGGGCGATTTCCAGGCCACGGCCTTCGTCGAGATAGACACCCAATTCACCGCTGATCACCACGTAGAGCGGCCCCCCGGCGCTGCCGGCGACCGGCAGCTGCGCGCCAAGGGAGTACTCGTCGAATCGTGCCGCGGCGAGTTCACGCGCCACGGCGTGTACCTCGACGCCGCGAAACAGCGCGCCGCGTGCGACCCACTCCAGGTCTTCGGTTTCGAGCATCTCGGATACCTGATTCATCCTTGGGATATCGGCCGCCGAGGGGCCGGACTTGAGCCCGCCTATAATCGCGCTCATGGAGAACCGCCGAATTTCGCACCGCCGGGCCGCGAGATCGCGACGTCGCGGCTGAAATCTCGCCTATGCAAACCGTCTTTCTCAAGGGCCTCGCCTTCGGTTTTCTGCTTGCCGCAGCGGTCGGACCGATGTGGGTGCTGTGCCTGCGACGCACGCTCGCGCAGGGCGTGCCCGCGGGAATCGTCTCCGGCATGGGAATCGCCGCCGCGGATGGCCTGTATGCCGCGGTCGCGGCCTTCGGCATCACCGCCCTGTCGGAGCCGCTGCTCGCGCAGCGCGCCGGGATCGCGCTCGGCGGCAGCCTGTTGCTCGCCTGGCTCGGCGTGAAGACGTTCATCGCCCGGCCCGCTCCGCCCGATGCGCGCGACGGGGATGCGCTACGCGCCGCAGGATTATTGAGGCAGTTCGGCTCGACCCTGGCCCTCACGCTCGCCAATCCTCCGACGATCCTCGCCTTCGCCGCAGTCGTCGCGAGCATCGGACTGGTGGTCGGCGCGAACTATGCCGCCGCGGCGACGCTCGTCGCGGGCGTCGCACTCGGATCGGCGGCCTGGTGGACCTTTCTCGCGTTCGCCGTCGGCTCGCTGCGCGGTCGCATCGGCCCGCGATTTCTGCGCGCGGTCAACGCGGCGTCCGGTCTGCTGCTCGTCGGGTTTGCGCTTTGGCAGGCGTTGAGCCTATATCCGGCGCGCCCGCTATGAGCCCTATAGGATATTGATGCCGGACACGGAATCGCCGACCTGGGACCCCCGCCCCGGTCCGGTCAGCCCTTGGCGCGGCTGCGGTACTCGCCGGTCTCGGTGCTGATTTCGATCTTGTCGCCGATGTCGCAAAAAAGCGGCACCTGCACCACGAAGCCGGTCTTGAGCTTCGCCGCCTTGAGCACTTTGCCGGACGAATCGCCGCGCACCGCGGGCTCGGTGTGGGTGATTTCACGCACCACCGTCTGCGGCAGTTCCACCGAAATCGGCCGCTCGTTGTAGATCACCAGCTCGACCGGCATGCCGTCTTCGAGATAATTGAGCGCGTCGCCCATGCTCTCGGCGTCGACTTCGTACTGGTTGAACTCGACGTCCATGAACACGTACGAGGGTTCCGCGTAGTACGAGTAAGTCACTTCCGTGCGGTCGAGCGTCACCATCTCGAATTTCTCATCCGCCCGGTAGACGGTCTCGGTTCCGGTGCCGGTGAGAAGATTCTTCAGCTTCATCTTCACCACCGAAGCAT
>JAOUFA010000150.1 GCA_029858545.1 Betaproteobacteria bacterium | reverse complement strand
GCGCGGCAGTTGCCGTCCGGGCGCATCCCTTCCTTGTGGCAAAGGTGCGGAATCTCGACGCCGTGGCGCTTCGCGCACTCGATGAGGGTCTCATCGGTCCGGCCGACGACGCTGCGGCCGTTCAGCTTGAATTCGATCGGCATTGCCGCGATCTGCTTGTCACTTGCCCGGTCCATGTCGGCCTCTCGATACGCGGTTCATATTTCCTGCGGAAAATATTTCATCACGGTCAGCGCCGGATTGGGCGCCGCCTGCCCCAGCCCGCAGATCGACGCATCGATCATCGTACGCGAGAGCTCGTGGAGCAGCGCCTTGTTCCAGCGCGCCTCTCCCATCAGCGCGAGCGACTTCGCCGTGCCGACGCGGCAGGGCGTGCACTGGCCGCAGGACTCTTCGCGAAAGAAACGCATCAGGTTCCTCGCCGCGTCCGATGCCTTGTCCTGGCGCGACAGGACCATCACCGCTGCGGAACCGATGAACGAGCCGTGCGGCTGCAGCGTGTCGAAATCGAGCGGCACATCGCCCAGGCTCGCGGGCAGGATGCCGCCCGAGGCGCCGCCGGGAAGATAGGCGTAGAACTCGTGGCCGTCCAGCATGCCGCCGCAATATTCCTCGATCAGCTGCCGCACCGTGATGCCTGCCGGGGCGAGATGCACGCCGGGGTTCTTCACGCGTCCCGAGACCGAGAACGAGCGCAGGCCCTTTCTGCCGTTGCGGCCGTGCGACGCAAACCACGCCGCGCCCTTTTCGACGATCTCGCGCACCCAGTACACCGACTCCATATTGTGCTCGAGGGTCGGATAGCCGAACAACCCCACCTGCGCGACGTACGGCGGACGCAGGCGCGGCATGCCGCGCCTGCCTTCGATCGACTCGATCATCGCGGATTCCTCGCCGCAGATGTACGCGCCCGCGCCGCGCCGCAGATGAATCGGCGGCAGCGCGCAGGGCGGATTCTTTCTCAGCTTCGCCAGTTCGCGTTCAAGGAGCGCACGGCAGCCGGCGTATTCGTCGCGCAGATAGACGTACACCTCGCCGACGCCCGCGCACCAGGCGGCCACCAGCATGCCTTCGAGAAAGCGGTGCGGATCGCGTTCCAGGTAATGCCGGTCCTTGAAGGTGCCGGGCTCGCCCTCGTCGATGTTCAATGCCATCAGACGCGGCGCGGCTTCCGCGGCGACGATGCGCCACTTGCGCCCCGCCGGAAAGCCCGCGCCGCCCAGTCCGCGCAGCCCCGAGTCTTCCATGATCCCGGTGATCTCGTCGCGCGTGCGCTTGCCCGCGAGACAATCGGCGATCAGCCGGTATCCGCCCTGCCTGCGGTACGCCGCGTAGTCGAGATACGCGGGCTCGGCACCGCGCAGCGCCTTGTTCGAAACCGCGGCGCGTATCTTGTCGACCGTCGCCGCTCCCACCGGATTCTGGTGCACGAGCACCACCGGTGCACTGTCGCAACGCCCCACGCAGGGCGCGGGAAGCACCCGCACGCGGGCACCGAGGATCCCGGGCAGTCGCTCGAGCAGCTCTTTCGCGCCGGCTAGGTCGCAGGCAAGCGAATCGCACACCCGCACGGTGAGTTCGGCGGGCTGCGTTTCGCCTTCGCGCAGGACATCGAAATGGTGATAGAAGCTTGCGACCTCGTAGACCTCGGCCTGCGCGAGGCGCAGTTCCTGAGCGAGCGCCGCCAAGTGCGCCGCCGACAGGCCGCGATGGCGGTCCTGGATCGCGTGCAGATGCTCGATCAGCAAATCGCGCCGGCGCGGCTCGACACCGAGACGGCTGCCGGTCTCCTCGATCAGCGCGCGCACTTCCTCGCGCGCACGCGGCTCCACCGCGCGCCCCTTGGGGGTCGACCGCACTTTCATCCGATTCACGCTTCGTTCTCCTCCAACCTGGACGGGCAATCCGGCATGCAGGCCCAGGGCATTCGGGCTACATCGATCATTATTATCTTGTATCGGGGTATGCGCACCCCTTGACTGCCGTCAATTTCCTCCGCGCGGCCGAACCGGCACCGTACGTGCACGACGGCGGGCGTACACTCGCGCCATTGCCGCTAGCCGGGCTCACGGGACGCCATGTCGGACGAACGGAATCACGACCAAGACGGGAACGCGGAGCGCGACGCGGGAAGACTCCTTGCCCGTGTGGCGGAGGTGGTCCGCGAATCGCACCCGCGCGGTGCTCCGCGGGTCACGCTCGACAGCTCGCTCGATCGCGAACTCGGCCTGGACAGCCTCGCGCGCGTCGAACTGGTCCTGCGCGTCGAGCGCGAATTCGGTGCGCGCATGCCGGAACAGGTACTCGCACAGGCTGACACGCCGCGCGATCTGCTGCGCTTCGTCCTCGCCCACCGGAATCTCCCACACCCTGCGACCGGGAGCTCCCACGAACAGGAAATCGCCAGCCTTGCCCACACCACCGAGGTGGGCGTGCCGGACAAGGCGCGCACGCTTGTCGAGGCCTTCGAATGGCACGTCGCGCGTCAACCCGAGCGCCTGCTGGTGCATCTGTACGACGAAGATCGCGAGTACCCGCTCACCTACCGTGCCCTCTACGAATCGGCGCTCGGCTATGCCGCGCGGCTCAGCGAAGCAGGCTTGCAGCCGGGCCAGACCGTCGCGATCATGCTTCCCACGTCGCGCGAGTACCTGTACTGCTTCTACGGTGTGCTGCTCGCGGGCGGTGTGCCGGTGCCGCTGTATCCTCCGGCGCGCCTGACGACCATCGAAGATCATATGACGCGTCATGTGCGCATCCTGCAAAGCGCCGGCGTTTCGATGATGGTGACGATTCCCGAAGCGCGGACCCTCGCGCTGCTGCTGCGCGCGCAGGTTGCGAGCCTGCACACGGTGCTGATGCCCAGGGACTTCGGCGACGCGAGCAGCGCCGGATACCGTCCCATCGCCGCGCGCGGCAGCGACGTCGCCTTTCTTCAATACACCTCGGGCAGCACCGGCACGCCCAAGGGAGTCGTCCTCACCCACGACAACCTGCTTGCCAACGTACGCGCAATGGGCCGGGCGGCGGGTGTATCGTCCTCAGACGTATTCGTGAGCTGGCTGCCGCTGTATCACGACATGGGACTTATCGGCGGCTGCTTCGCCACGCTGTACTGGGGATTTCCGGTGGTGCTCATGTCGCCGCTCGCATTTCTCGCCCGACCCGCGCAATGGCTATGGGCCATTCACCGTCATCGCGGGACGATTTCGGGCGGCCCCAATTTCGCCTTCGAACTGTGTCTGCGCCGCATCGACGCGCGCGATATCGAAGGACTCGATCTGTCTTCCTGGCGCTTCGCCTTCAACGGCGCCGAACCGGTCAGTCCGGAGACGCTGCGCGCCTTCGAAGAACGATTCGCGCCGCAGGGTCTTCGCCGGCAGGTGCTCGCCCCGGTTTACGGTCTCGCGGAATGTTCCGTGGGTCTCGCCTTCACCCCGCCCGGCACGCCGTGGCGGCTCGACGAAATCGATCGCGACAGCTTCTCGCGCAGCGGCAAGGCAATTCCGGCCAGCGCGGGCGAGCGAGCGCCGCTGCGCGTCGTCGGCTGCGGACAGGTGATCCCGGGACACGATCTGCGGGTGGTCGATGCGGCAGGCCTCGAACTTCCCGAGCGGCAGGAGGGCATCCTCGAGTTCCGCGGCCCGTCGGCAACCTCGGGCTACTACCGCAATTCGCAGGCCACGCGCGAACTGTTCGACGGCGAGTGGCTCAATACCGGCGACCGCGCCTATCTCGCGGAGGGAATGCTCTTCCTGACCGGCCGCGAGAAGGACATCATCATCCGTGGCGGACGCAATATCAGTCCTTACGAGCTGGAGGAGGCGGTGGGCGACTTGCCGGGCATACGCCGTGGTTGCGTCGCGGTGTTCGGCAGCCCCGATGCCGCCACCGGGACCGAAAGGGTCGTGGTGCTGGCGGAAACGCGCGAAGTCGCCCCGGCGACGCACGATCGACTCCGCACGGATATTACCCGCCTCGCGGTAACGCTCACCGGTGGACCCGCCGACGACATCGTATTGGCTCCCCCGCAGACGGTCCCCAAGACCTCGAGCGGAAAGATCCGCCGCGTCGCGGCACGCGAATTCTACGAGCGTGGCCCAACGAGCGTGAAGCCAGTCCCGGTATGGTGGCAGTTCGTCAGGCTGGCCGCGGCAGGCCTCGCGCCGCAGGCGCGCCGCCTGCTTCAGGTGCTCGGCGGCGCGCTGTTCGCGCTGCGCGCCTGGACGGTCCTCGCGCTGCTCTTTCCCGCCGTGGCCATCGCGGCGCTCACTGCACCGGTGGGTGTCGCCTGGGCGGTGGGCCGGGTCGTGGCGCGAGTCTTTCTGCGCCTTTCGGGCATCGCGGTCCTCGCGCGTGGCACGGCGCACCTGGAGTCCGCCGGTGCGACGGTGATCGCGGCAAACCACACCAGCTATCTCGACGTGGTGGTACTGCTTTCCCTCTTGCGCTACCGCCACCATGCCTTTGTCGCGAAGCGCGAATTTCTCGACAACTTCGCGATGCGCAGTTTGCTGCGCGGTTTCGGCACGCTGTTCGTTGAACGCTTCGACGTACGCACGAGCGCGGCGCATGCCGAGGAACTTTCCGCGGCCGCGCAGCACGGCCGCTCGCTGATCGTGTTTCCAGAGGGCGGATTCACGCGCGACACGGGTCTCAAGCCCTTTCGCACCGGCGCCTTCCAGGCTGCGGCACTCGCCGGCATTCCGGTCATTCCCGTCGCGCTGCGCGGCGTGCGCTCGGTGCTGCGCGACGGAACCTGGTGGCCGCGCCGCGCGACGATCGCCGTGACCGTCGGCGCGCCACGCCGGGCGCGCGGCAGCGACTGGTCCGCGGCGGTCGCGCTACGCGACGCAGTCCGCGAGGATATTCTCCAGTCCTGCGGCGAGCCTGATCTGGCTGCGCCGGCCGCCGTCGTCGCGCAGGACACCGCGAGGCAGGCGTAATTCCCTCATGTTCGCCCTGCTAAGACGTCTGCTCTCGTCATCGGGCGCGGACGAACGCCCTGCGCCTGCCGGTCAGCTTTTCGCTACCGCGCAGGAGCTGTTTGTCGCCGGCCGGCTCGAGCCGGCGCGCCAGGCCTGCTGGGAGCTGCTTACCGAGCAACCCGAGCATGCCGATGCGCTATGGCTGCTGGGCAAGATCGCGACCGAATCGGGCAACCTCCCGGAGGCGGAGGGTCTTGTCGCGCGAGCGATCGAACTCGGGCCCTCGGTCGCGAAGTACCGGCTCACTCAGGGTTACCTGCGGCAGGTACACGGTCGCCTCGATGAGGCGGCTGCCTGTTACCACACGGCGCTCGGCATCGACGAGCGCTATGCCGAGGCCTGGAACAACCTCGGCTGCGTGCTGCAACTCCAGGGGCGGCTCGCCGAGGCCGCCGACAGCTTCCGCAAGGCGCTCGACATCAATCCGCAGCTTGCACAGGCGAATCAGAACCTGGGTTCGATCTCACGCGACCCGCTCAGGCTGGAGGCTGCCGCCGATGGCTACCGCAAGGCGATCGAAGACCGGCCGGGCGACCCCAACCTGCGCGTGGATCTTGGCAACACCCTGCGCGACCAGGAACAATTCGACGCCGCGCTCGCCGCTTTCGACGCCGCGCTCGCGCTCAGAGCGGATCACGCCGAAGCGCATTTCAGCAAAGCTCTCGTGCTGCTTCTCACGGGCGATCTCGCCCGGGGCTGGGAGGAGTACGAGTGGCGATGGCGGCGCGAACCGGTGCAGCGCAGGTTTGCGGTCGCCGAATGGAACGGGCAGTTGCTGCCCGACCAACCCTTGCTGTTGCATGCCGAACAGGGTTTCGGCGACACGCTGCAATTCATCCGCTACGTGCCGCTCGCGGCGCAGCGCTGCCGCGAAGTGATCGTCGAGTGCCAGCCCGAGTTGCGCTCGCTCATCGCAGCCATGCCGGGCGTCGTGCGCTGCCTCGCGCAAGGCGAGGCACTGCCCGAAATCGGCGCCCACCTTCCGCTGCTCAGCCTGCCGCGCATCTTCAAGACCACCCGCGAGACGATTCCCGCCGAAGTGCCCTACCTGCGCCCCCTACCCGGAAAGCCCGACGTCTGGCGCGCGCAGCTCGCCGGCGACGGCGCGGGGCTCCGGGTCGGGTTGTGCTGGGCCGGGCGCCCCGAACAATGGGACAACACCAGCCGATCGGCGACGCTCGATTTTCTCGCGCCGCTTGGCGCACTGCGCGGGGTCAGCTTCTACAGTTTGCAGAAAGGTCCCGCGGCACTGCAGGCCGCGCAGCCGCCGGCGGGGATGCGGCTGATCGACGTTTCGCGCGAGCTGCGCGACTTCTCCGAGACCGCGGCGTTGATCTCGATCCTCGACCTGGTGATCACCGTCGATACTTCGGTTGCCCACCTCGCGGGAGCACTCGGCGCGCCGACCTGGACGATGCTCTCGCGCATTCCGGACTGGCGCTGGCTGCTGCACGGCGAGCGCTGCCCCTGGTATCCCAGCATGCGGCTGTTCCGCCAGCAGCGCGCCGGAGACTGGCAGGCGGTCGCCGATCAGGTCGCCGCAGCCCTCGGCGATCTGATCTCGGCGCGGACTGCCTCGGAATCCTGAGCCGTCGACCGGTTTCGCTCTACCTGAGCTTGAGCAGCGACCTGAGCGTGCGCCCCATCTCGGCCGGATTGCGCGTCACTTTGATACCGCAATCCTCCATCACGGCGAGCTTTTCCTGCGCGGTACCCTTGCCGCCGGAAATGATCGCACCAGCATGGCCCATTCTTTTGCCCGGCGGCGCGGTGATTCCCGCGATGAAGCCAACCACCGGTTTCTTCATGTGATCCTTGATCCACAGCGCCGCGGTCTCCTCGTCCGAACCGCCGATCTCCCCGATCATGACCACTGCGTCGGTGTCCGGGTCGTCGTTGAAGCGTTGCATCACGTCGATATGCTTCATGCCGTTCACCGGGTCGCCGCCGATGCCGACCGCGCTCGACTGGCCGATGCCCAGTTCGGTGAGCTGCCCCACCGCCTCGTAGGTGAGCGTGCCCGAGCGCGACACCACGCCGACGCGGCCCTTCTTGTGGATATGCCCCGGCATGATGCCGATCTTCAACTCATCGGGGGTGATCAATCCCGGGCAGTTCGGGCCGACGAGCAGCGTCCGGCGGTTTTCCTTCTTCATCCGGTCGCGCAGCTTCACCATGTCGCGCACCGGGATGCCCTCGGTGATGCATATCGCCAGATCGAGGTCGGCCTCGACCGCTTCCCAGATCGCCGCGGCGGCGAACGGCGGCGGCACGTAGATCACCGACACGTTGGCCCCTGTCCTCTGCTTGGCTTCCCCGACCGTGGCGAATATGGGAATACCCTCGAAGTTCTCTCCCGCCTTGTTCGGGTTCACGCCCGCGACAAAGCACTCGCGGCCGTTCGCGTATTCGCGGCTGGTGCGGGTATGGAACTGGCCAGTCTTGCCGGTGATCCCTTGCGTGACCACGCGTGTATTCTTGTCGATCAGGATACTCATCGCGACTTCCTCTTCTGCGCCTTGGCTTTTGCGTGACGTTTGGCCGCCGGTTTTGCCTTCTTCGCGAGCTTCGCCTTCGCTTTGCCTTTTGCCTGGGGCGGGGTTCTCGCCTTGACCTTCTTCGCCGCGCCGGACTTGGACCGCGGTTTGGCCGTGATCTTGGCCTTGACCTTGGCCTTGGCCTTGGCCTTGGCCTTGGGCTTGGCCTTGGCTCCGGACTTGGGTCCTGACTTTGCCTTGGCGGCCGCGGCCTTCACCGCGGCGACGACCTTCCTGCCCGCATCGCCCATGTTGTCCGCCGAGATGATCGGCAGACCCGAGTCCTTCAGGATCTTCCTGCCGAGGTCCTCGTTGGTGCCCTTCATGCGCACCACCAGCGGCACCGAGAGATGGACTTCGCGCGCCGCCGCGACGATGCCCGCGGCGATGGTGTCGCACTTCATGATGCCGCCGAAGATATTGACCAGGATTGCCCTGACCTTGGCGTTCGACAGCATGATCTTGAATGCCGCGGTAACCTTCTCCGCGGTCGCGCCGCCCCCTACGTCGAGGAAGTTGGCCGGCTCGCCGCCGAACAGCTTGATCGTGTCCATGGTCGCCATCGCGAGGCCCGCGCCGTTCACCATGCAGCCGATGTTGCCGTCGAGCGAGATGTACGACAGATCGTACTTGGAGGCCTCGATTTCGAGCGGGTCCTCTTCGTCGAGGTCGCGCAGCGCGACGATCTCGGGATGGCGAAACAGCGCGTTGTCGTCGAAATTGAACTTCGCGTCGAGCGCGATCACCCTGCCCTCGCCGGTGACGATCAGGGGATTGATCTCGGCAAGCGAAGCATCGCTCTCGTCGAAGCAGCGGTAAAGGCCCTGCAACAGCGGCACCGCCTGCGCGAGCGAGGCCTCCGGAATGCCGATTGCGCGCGCCACCTCGGCCGCCCGACCCTCCTGCAACCCGCTCTGCGGATCGATGAACACCTTCTGAATCTTTTCGGGGGTATGTGCGGCGACCTCCTCGATATCCATGCCGCCCTCGGAGG
>JAOUFA010000149.1 GCA_029858545.1 Betaproteobacteria bacterium | reverse complement strand
CACGTTCGTCGCGACGCGGTACCGGGGTGTGTTCGAAGCGATCACCCGGCCGACCGCGACGCCGCGCATCGCTGCGCCCAACGGCACCGGTGGGAGATAACTCGCGCGCTCGCCCATCCAGACCCGGTTCGTCGGGTCGAGCGACAGGTAGAGATTGCGCACCAGCGCCTGGCCGGGACCGGGTCGAGGGACCGGTTCGACCACGCGCTCGAGAACCTTCGGGTCGAAGTCGCCAGCGGGGCGTTCGCGGAGAAGGAAGCGGCGGTTGAGGGGAGTGGTCATTCGTATGGGTGAGCGGGAGACGGGTCGGAGCGCGGTGCGCCGGCACACGCGTGCGCCAGTATGCGCTTTACCTGGATCGAGGTGTCGGGCGGCGCTTCTGCGCGCCGAGCTGGCGCAGCGCGAGTCGCTCCACCGGCCGAGCGGACTCGCGGCGCGCGACCTCCGCGAAACCTGCGCGGCCGTACAGGGTACAGGGACTTGATTCCGAACCCGAGGGAATCGCCGCGGCAAGGGCGCGCTTTGTCCAGCGGACAGGCCTCGATGAGCCTGGCGCCGTTTCTTCTTGTGCAAGTGATCGCACCCTGCAGGAATGCGCGGGCAAGCTGTTCAGACTTCAGTGTCGGATTGATTGGCCTATCCTTAGATTATCAAGCGCACCGGCATCGTGTACATCGGCTATCGCCACCTGCGCGCACCCTTCTCGGGTGGCGGTCACGCCAGTATCGATGAGAGCGCGATGATCGGCTTGCGGATCGGATTCTGAGGGCGCCCTGATCTCGGGGGGGAGCGGGCTCTCGGCGGCGGAATTGTCGGCTTCAACGACAGGCTACGGCGACCGGGCGCAGCCGCGGACTGCGCCGCAGTCTTGACTTGCCGGGAATGCCGCCGTATCTTTGGCGCGACCGGAACATTCAAACCTAAAGCAATCCGGTTACACATACGGGAGGAGATCCGCCATGATGAAGAAATTTCTTGTTGCGTTCACTGCCATGCTGGTCGCGGCGCCGTCGGGCCACGCCGCCGAGCGGATCAAGATCGGCTTCGCGAGCACTCTGTCCGGACCGAGCGCCTCCCTTGGTGTCGACATCCGCGACGCATTCATGCTCGCGATAAAGATGAATGGCGGCAAGCTCGGCGGCCTGCCCGCCGAGGTGTTGATCGGCGATGACCAGTTCAAGCCGGAAGTCGGCCGCCAGTTGGCGGAAAAGTTCGTCAAACTCGACAAGGTGGATTTTCTTACCGGCTTTGTATTCTCGAACATCATGCTCGCGTCGGTCCCGATCGCGTTCGAGAACAAGGTAATCTACGTCAGTTCGAACGCCGCGCCCTCGCCGCTCGCCGGCAAGCAGTGCAACCCGTACTTCTTCGCGGTGTCCTGGCCGAACGACGCCTACCACGAGGCGGCGGGCGAGCACGCCACGCAAAAGGGCTACAAGAGCGCCTACCTGATCGCGCCCAACTACCAGGCAGGCAAGGATTCGCTTGCCGGTTTCAAGCGCTTCTACAAAGGCCGCATCGCGGCCGAGGTCTACACTAACCTCGGCCAGCTCGACTACTCGGCCGAGCTCGCGCAGGTGCGCGCGGCCAAGCCCGACGCGCTGTATATCTTCTTGCCGGGCGGCATGGGAATCAACTTCATCAAGCAATTCGGCGCGGCGGGGCTCGCGCGCGACATTCAACTGATCACCCCCGGATTCAGCTCCGACCAGGACATTATCCGTCCGGTGGGCGAGGCGATGCTCGGCATCTCCGACACCGCGCACTGGGCGCTCGACCTCGACAATGCCGCGAACCGCAAGTTCGTCGCCGCGTTCGAGCAGGAATACAAGCGCCTGCCATCGCTGTTCGCTTCACAGGGCTACGACGCGGCGCTGCTCATAGACGCCGCGGTGCGTGCATTGAACGGCAAGCTCGACGATCCGGAGGCCACGCGGCGCGCGCTGCGCGCGGCGAAGTTCGACTCGGTACGCGGTGCGTTCAAGTTCAACCGCAACCAGTACCCGATCCAGAACTACTATCTGCGCGTGGTGGCGAAGGACGCGCAGGGACGCCTTGTCAACAAGACCGTGGGGACGGTGTTCAGGGATCACGGCGACGCCTACGTCCAGAACTGCGCGATGAATTAGTCGCAAACCGGACGCTGCGCGCCGGTTTGCGTCAGCGCGTATGAGCGGCCTTGCGGCCGCTCATACGCGCGGGAACCAGGGCGGGTGCTAATCTTCGACGATGTCCTGGGTTCTTCTTTTTGAGCAGTCGCTGAATGGGCTGCAATTCGGGCTGATGCTGTTCCTGCTCGCCGCCGGGCTGACACTCGTGTTCGGCATCATGGACATGATCAACCTCGCGCACGGCTCGCTCTACATGCTCGGGGCGTTCTTCGCCGCGGCGCTGGTCGAGGCGACAGGGTCGTTTCTTGCCGGGGTGTTGCTCGCGGTACCCGCCACCGCGCTCGCCGGAATGATGCTCGAACGCGCCTTGCTGCGCAGGCTCTACGCGCGTGACCATCTGTCTCAGGTACTTGCCACCTTCGCGCTGATCCTGGTGCTCAATGAGACGGTGCGCATCGTCTGGGGCTCGGACCGGCCGCTCGCGCTGCCCGCCGCGCTGTCGGGTCCGGTCGAACTCCTGTCCGGTCTTTTCTACCCGTCGTACCGGTTGCTGATTATCGCCGTCGGCCTCGCGGTGGCCCTGCTCCTGCACCTGCTCGTGGGCTACACGCGCCTCGGCATGTGGGTGCGCGCGGGCGCCGCCAACCGCGAGATGGCGCTCGCCATGGGCGTGAACATAGGTACGCTGTTTACCGCGGTGTTCGGCATTGGCGCGGCGCTGTGCGCGGTGGCGGGCGCGCTGCTTGCGCCGCTACTTGCGGTGCAGGTAGGCATGGGCGAAAACATCCTGATTGTCGCCTTCGTGGTGATCGTGATCGGTGGTATCGGCTCGATCCGCGGCGCATTCGTCGGTGCACTGCTCGTCGGTGCGGTAGATACCATGGGGCGCACGCTGCTGCCGATTGCGTTGGGCGCTTTCCTGCCGCCGCAGTTCGCGAGCGCCGCGGGCCCCGCTCTCGCCTCGGTGGCGATCTACGTCCTGATGGCAGGAGTGCTGTTCTTCAAGCCGCAGGGGCTGTTTCCGGCGCGCGCCTGAGATGCGCACGATCCCCGTTTTGCTGTTTGCCGCATTCGCCATCGCGCTGCCGCTCGCGCTCGCGGCGGGCGGCCAGCTCTTCTACGTCGGCTTTGCGAGCCGCGTGCTGATCTACGCGCTCGCCGCGACGAGCCTCAATCTCGTGCTCGGCTACGGCGGCATGGTGTCCTTCGGCCACGCGGCCTTCGTCGGCGCGGGCGCCTACACCGCGAGCATCCTGCTCGCGGAGGGCATCGCAACCGCCTGGGTGGGCTGGCCCGCGGCGATGCTCGTCGCCGCGCTGCTCGCACTTGCCTTCGGCGCGATCTCGCTGCGCACGCGCGGCGTCTACTTCATCATGATCACGCTCGCTTTCGCGCAGATGATGTTCTACCTGTCCAACTCTATCAAGGCCTACGGCGGTGACGAAGGACTGACGCTGCCGCGCCGCGCGGACTTCGGCCTGGGCATCGACCTGGCGAACGAGATCGTCTTCTACTACGTCGCGCTCGCGCTGCTTGGTGCCGCGTTGTACGCGCTCGCACGGCTCGCCGGGTCGCGTTTTGGGCGTGCGATTCTTGCGATTCGCGTAAACGAAGCGCGCGCCGAAGCAATCGGATTTCCTGTGCGGCGCTACAAGCTGCTGTGCTTTGTCGTCGGGGGTGCTGTCGGCGGGCTGGCCGGTGCGTTGCTGGCAAGCCACGGCAAGTACGTCAACCCGAACGTGTTCCACTGGACGCAGTCGGGCACGCTGATGATCATGGTGATCCTGGGCGGAGTGGGCCGCCTGTGGGGCGGCGTGCTGGGCGCCGGGGCGCTGCTTGGTCTGGAGCACCTCATCGCCGAGGTGCGCATCGACTGGCTCGCCGCGCTTGCGCCGAATTACGCCCAGCACGCCAATCTCGGCGTCGGCCTGGTGCTGCTCGCGGTGGTGCTGTTCGCGCCGCGCGGTCTCGCCGACCTGTTTACCAGGCGGCGCGATGGCTGAACCGCTCCTTTCGCTGCGCGCTCTGGTCAAGCGCTTCGGCGGCCTGCTCGCCACCGACGAAGTCGGCCTCGACCTCGCCGCGGGTGAGCTGCACGCGCTGATCGGGCCCAACGGCGCCGGCAAGACCACGCTGCTCGCGCAGATCGCCGGGAACCTCGCGCCCGATTCTGGGGCCATCCTGTTCGAGGAACGCGACATCGTCGCGCTCGGCCAGCACCGGCGCGTCGCCGCGGGCATCGCGCGCAGTCACCAGATCACCAGCCTGTTCGGACCGTTGAGCGTGCTCGACAACCTCGCGCTCGCGGTGCAGGCGAGAAGCGGTTCGAGCCTTTCGTTCTGGCGGCCGCTCGGCGCCGAGACGCGGCTGTTTGACGAGGCGCGCGCGCTCGCCGAGCTGATCGGGCTGGGCGAGCGCACCGCGTTGCGCGCCGACACGCTGTCGCACGGCGAGCAACGCGTGCTCGAAGTCGGTCTTGCGCTTGCCACGCGTCCGCGCCTGCTGCTGCTCGATGAACCGATGGCGGGTCTGGGGCCCGACGAGACAGCGCGCATGATCGCGCTGATCGAGCGCGTCCGCGCGGGCATCACGGTGCTGCTCGTCGAGCACGACATGGATGCGGTGTTCCGCCTCGCCGAACGCATCTCGGTGCTCGTCGGCGGACGCGTCATCGCGAGCGGCGCGCCTGCGGCGATCCGCGCCGATGGCGAGGTAAGGCGCGCCTATCTGGGCGACGAACTGGCGGCATAGAGCATGAGCGAGGCGGTGTTACGCATCGAAGGACTGGAGGCCGCCTACGGCGCGAGCCAGATATTGTTCGGCATCGACCTCGAGATTCGCGCAGGCGAGATGGTCGCGCTGCTGGGACGCAATGGCATGGGCAAGACCACCAGCGTGCGCTCGATCATGGGGCTCACACCGCCGAAAGCCGGAACGATCGTCTTTCGCGGCTGCCCGATCGCGGGCATGACGCCGGACCGCATCGCGCGCCTCGGAATTGCCCTCGTGCCGGAGGGCCGCCAGGTGTTTGCCAGCCTCAGCGTGCACGAGCACCTGGTGGCCTTCGCCGCCAACCGCTGCGGCAGCGCAGATCCCTGGACGCCGCGCCGAGTCTACGAGCGGTTCCCGCACCTCGCCCGGCGCCGCGACGAGTATGCCGATCGCCTGTCGGGCGGTGAGCAGCAGATGCTCGCCATCGGCCGGGCGCTCGTCACCAATCCCTATCTGCTCATCCTCGACGAAGCCACCGAGGGACTCGCGCCGCTGATGCGCGAGGAAATCTGGCGCTGCCTCGCGCGCCTGCGCGAGGCCGGCCAGACGATCCTGGTGATCGACAAGTACGTCGAGCGGCTGGTGCGCCTTGCCGACCGGCACAGCATTCTCGAACGCGGTCGCGCGGTGTGGAGCGGCAGCTCGGCGGAGCTTGCGGCTGACCGCGAGCTCTGGCACCGCTATCTCGGGGTTTGAGCGACGCGGCTGCCGCGCTCCGTCGCCAATACTTGCAAACGCACCTAATTCAGCGTAGCGTGCCGGCATGGCGCATTCGCTCAAACCCGCATTCGACCTCGAACAGCACCCGTTCTACTGGCTGACGCAGGTGATCGACGCGCGCGACCGCCAGCTCAATCAGGCGCTGCGCGAACATGGTCTGCGCGTGCCCGAGTGGCGTGCTCTGGCCGCGCTGGCCGCGCGCGGCCTGATGTCGATGAGCGAACTCTCGGACGCGGCGTCGATCGACCGCACCACCCTCACGCGCACGGTCGATCGCATGCAGGCCGCGGGCTGGGTGACGCGCGTGGCGGACGACGCCGACCTGCGCGTGACGCGCCTCGCCCTCGCGACCGCAGGCGAGCGCCTGTTCGTGCGCATCCGCCCGATCGTCGAGCGGCTAAACCGCGCCGCGCTCGCCGGCCTTTCCGATGACTCCGTCTACGCGCTGCGCGCCAGCCTCGCGCGCATGCGCGCCAATCTCGACGCAGAACTTTCGGCCCAGCGCCGCGCCGCTTAGCCGGAAGAACCCAGACACAAGGAGGACCACATCATGCTGCACGAACGCATTCCCGATCTCGCCAAGTACGTCGAACCCGACCGCGTACGCAAGGAGGTCTACACCGACCCGGCGATCTTCGAGCTGGAGATGGAGCGCATTCATGAGCGCGTCTGGGTCTATTGCGGCCACGTCTCGCAGGTGCCCAAGACCGGCGACTACCTGACGGTGCAGATCGGCCGCCAGCCGATGGTGATGGTGCGCGCGAAAGACGGCAAGGTGAACGTGCTCTACAACCGTTGCCCGCATCGCGGCGCGATGGTGTGCGGCGATCATCGCGGCAACAGCGGCGAGTTCTTCCGCTGTTCCTACCACGCCTGGACTTTCGAACACGACGGGCGGCTGCGCAACATCCCGATGATGGAATCGGGCTACACCGGCACGCGCTGGGGACGCGACAACCCCGACTGCGGCATGAAGCGCGCGGCGCGGGTGGAGAACTACCGCGGCTTCGTGTTCGCCAGCCTCGCCGCTGACGGCCCGACGCTCAGCGAGTTTCTCGGCCGCTCCAAGGTTGCCTTCGACGACATCTGCGACCGCTCGCCCGAGGGCGAGGTCGAGGCGGTGCCGAACTGCTTTCGCGTCATCCAGAAGGGCAACTGGAAAATCTTCCTCGAAAACCAGCTCGACGCGCTGCACCCCTCGGTGACGCACCAGTCCACCGGGCGCGCCGCGCGCGAAGTCGAACTGGCGATCGAGAAGAAGACCGGCAAGGCGCCGCTCGCCTACCACATGCTGTCGGCCTTCGCGACGGTGACGATCGACAAGTGGGACGCGTTCCAGACGCTCAACTACCCCTACGGCCACTGCATCCTGACCGGCTACATGGGCCTGCGGCCGCAAGACCCGGATACGCTCGAATACGAGCGCGTGCTGGCCAAGGCCTACGGCGAGAAGAGGAAGGAGGAGATCCTTTCCACCAACATCCACCACGTGCTGATCTACCCGGGACTGTCGGTGCAATCGCCGCTGCAGCAACTGCGCGCGGTACGTCCGCTCGGCCCCGATCGCACGCTCACCGAGATCTGGCACTTCCGCCTGAAGGGCGCGCCCGAGCCGATCTACCGCCGCGCGCTCGCCTACTACAACCTGGTCAACTCGCCCTCGACGATGATCAACGCCGACGACCTGGAGAACTTCTGGCGCTGCCAGCAAGGCCTTACCTCGCAGGGCGGCGATTGGGTGAGTTTTCACCGCCACCATGGGCGCGATATAGACCGCGGCGATTACCTCGAGACCGGCGCCAACATGGGAACGTCGGAAGCACCGATGCGCAACCAGATGAAGGCCTGGGCGCAATTCATGACCGCGGAGAAGTGACATGGCAAGGAAAATTCTGAAGAAGTCGGCGGCGAAGAAAGTCGCGGCGAAACGCAGCGCCGCGGGCAAAGTCGTCGCCCGTGCGTCGAACGGGCAGGGCAGCCAGCACGCGGTCGAGCAGTTCCTCTACCGCCAGGCGGAAATCCTCGATGCCAAACGCTGGCAGGACTACATCGACTTGTTCACCGACGATGCGATGTACTGGATGCCGCCCGAGCCCTCGCACACCACCTGGGACGGGATGCCGGCGATTTTTGCCGAGGACAAGAACCTGATGAATGTGCGCATGCGCCGCGTGATGCACCCGGACGCCTGGTCGCAGCGGCCGCTATGGGGTACCAATCACGTGGTCGGCAACGTGATCATCGAGAAGGAGGCGGCGAACGGCGACGTGATGGTGCGTTCGCGCTTTCACATGCTCGAGGTGCGGCGCGACGACGTACGCCATTTCGCCGGCCGCTACCTGCACCACCTGAAGAAGACCAAGGACGGCTACCGCATCAAACTGCAGCGCGTCGACATGACCAACGCGCAGGCAGCCTACGACTACGTTCTGCAAGTCTGGGTGTAATCCCTGCCGGCGCGCGTCTCGCTCGTCCCATAGCGGACCCGCGGGCCGCGCCTCGTCCTTCACCTCGTGGCTCGCCGGACGCGCGCGCAGCCTGAGATCGGCGAGTTCGGGGCGCTCGCGCGCCGCAAGCCACAGCGCCTGATCTCGCCCGGATAGATACTGCGGCGGCCAGTATTGCCCTTCGTGCTGATACCAGGCCGCAGCCTGCAGTGTGAATGAAGGATTGATCAGATGCGGGCGCGCGTCGCGGAGCGGGATTGACATAATGTGCGGTGTAGACTGCTCCGGGCGCGTTCAAGCTCGGGCTCGCCGCGCGCGGGCAAGCTGTTCAGACCTCGGTGTCGGATTGATTGGCCTATCCTTCTTTCATCGATGCCCGCCCCCCCGCCTAGCAAATCCCCCACAATCCGTTCGCCCATGCCGCCTCCCCCAGCCGCCCCGCCTCAGCCCGTAATGCAGTAAAGTTGCCGCCTCCCAGGAGGT